>NZ_CADAJR010000020.1:57213-59838 GCF_902788255.1 uncultured Methanobrevibacter sp. | reverse complement strand
TTCTTTAACTACAATACCATATTTAAAGCCAATATTTTTAAAAATAACCCTAAATGAATCAAAAATATCCTCATTAATAACCTTTCTACGATATTTAATCACCAATACCAAGTGATAGGTTAATATGTATACTGAATGTTGATTCCTATTTAAATTACTGCTCATAATAAGTATTATAAGAAAATAACTCTTTAAAAATTAATAAAAAAATAGTATACCCAACTTACAATTCATCCACAACTTACAGAAGTTGTGGTATTCTTGCATTATTAAGATAAAAAGGAAGCTATTGAAACCGTAATAGAAGCATATGATTCAATAGCCATGGATTATCAATTTTTTAGAATATGAATCCCTGTTTTTTCTTATGCTTATAGCTTATTTTAAATGAATTGAGGGCGATATCTTTCAACACTTCCCTTGATTCATCATTAATGCCTGCTATATCTTCCCATTCAATTTCAAGTTTGGAAATCTCATCTAAAACTTCAATGCCCTTAGGTGTCAGTTTACAATCATATTCAAGACCGTTATTCGGTTCCTTGTCGACTTCAATCAAACCGATTTTGGCCAGTTTTTCATATTTCTTCAAATACAAACCCAAATGCAAATTGAACAGATCATCCTTTTTAGCTTTTTCGAACTGTTTAATCCTTATCTTTTTGTGATGAGGCTTTTCATGTTTTTTAACCTGTTTTAATAAATCAATTTGGGATTCATGCAAAAAGATGCTTAAGTTTTCACGGACATATGTCATTTTAGACTCTTCAATAATTCCTATCAAAGCTGAGGCAGGCATCTTGGCTATTGCATTTTCATGAGGATGAGGCATGATTTCACCTTATTTCATTTGTCCGAATATTCCTCTCATGATTCCCTTGGTAACTTCACGTGCGGCGGTATTCATTGCCTGTGAAGCCGCCTTTTCAATAGCCTTCTGCTGAGCAGATTTCTTGGTTTTCTTACCTTTTGCAGGTTGCTGACCGCCAAGTACGGTACCCAAAATTCCTCCAAGAACATCAGCGGCACCAGGCTGAGCAGGAGCTTCAGGAGCTTCGGGAGCTTCAGGAGCTTCTGGAGATTCTTCAACAGGTTCTTGGTTTTCAACTTCAACCTTTGCCTCTTCAATGATTTCCTTGTCAACTGTTGGAACTTCACTTTCAACATTAGGATTTGAATCGATTTTTTCAAGAAGCATTTCATAGGCAGACAGTCCGTCAACGGCATCCCAATATTTAGGCTTCAACTCTGAAAGATTGAGAAGATCACTTCTCATAGCATCATCAATAGCGCCAATATAGCTTTGTGGAGGTACGATATCCACCATCTGTACAACACCAGGCACTCCTCCCTCTTCCAAAACAGATACTAAAGCCTGACCGATTCCAAGCTCGGATATTACGGTTGCTGTGTCAAAGTCAGGGTTTGGCCTGAATGATTCGGCAGCAACCTTAACGGCCTTTTGCTCTTTTGGAGTGTATGCATGAAGCGCATGCTGAATACGATTACCTAATTGTGCAAGAATATCATCAGGAATGTCAGCAGGAGACTGTGAGATGAAATACAATCCCACACCTTTTGAACGAATCAACCTTACAATCTGTTCGATTTTCTTGGCGAATTCCGGTGACATGTCATCAAACAATAAGTGTGCCTCATCAAAGAAGAAAACAAATTTTGGCTTGTCCATATCCCCCACTTCCGGTAGGGTCTGATAAAGATTGGACAGCATCCAAAGTAAAAATGTTGAGTATATTTCAGGAGAAAGGGAGAGTTTTTGAGCATCCAATACATTAATGATACCTTTGCCGTTATCATCAACTTTCATGAAATCGTTTAAATCAAGTGCAGGTTCACCGAAGAAACCGTTTCCGCCCTGATCTTCCAATGTGATAAGGCTTCTGAGAATGGTGTTTGCTGATTTTTCAGCAATGGCTCCGTATTCACCTTCATACTCAGCCTTGTTTTCAACAACATGATTGATCATTGCCTTAAGGTCTTTCAAATCAATGATTAAAAGGGATTTTTCATCAGCCACCTTGAATACAATGTTTAAAACACCCTCCTGGGCTTCTGATAGATTCAATATTTTTGATAAAAGTGTAGGTCCCATTTCAGACATTGTAACCCTTACAGGCAAACCTTTTTGACCGAACAAATCCCAGAATTCAACAGGATATGCCTGATACTTGAATCCTTTTGCTGCCAGCCCATATTTGTCAACATTGGTTTTAATCTTATCAGTTTCAGAACCTAATTTTGCAAGACCTGAAATATCCCCCTTCATATCAGCAAGAAATACAGGCACTCCCATATCAGAAAATGATTCTGCTAAAGTTTTTAATGTAATAGTTTTACCAGTTCCAGTTGCACCGGCAATTAAACCGTGACGGTTTGCCAGTTTTGGTAATAAAGACACTTCAGTGTTTTCATTACATCCGATTAATATTTTGTCTTCTGCAAACATTTCTGTTCACCCATTTTCAATTTTTCTAATTAAGTAATTTGTTTTTTTAACTATATTTTTCTTATTGTAAGCATGAGCAATCCTTTTGATTGCATCCAGATTTTTAACATAATTGTCAAGCCATGAGAAAATGTCTCCCGGATAAATCTGTATCTGAT
>NZ_CADAJR010000020.1:0-57207 GCF_902788255.1 uncultured Methanobrevibacter sp. | reverse complement strand
ATCTGATATTTTCTAAATAGCTTTGTTGATATGTCCTGAGGGTCCTTTCCCTTAAGCCTTTCATGGACGATGACTTCAGATATTCCCCTCTGCAGGCACTGACAGAATGGCCTTTCCTGACACCTGCACTGCAGGAAATCAGATTGTATCCTAATCAATGCCTCCTGGAACTTTTTATCAACCTTGTCCATTGCCTCTCCGGAAGATATGATATCCAATGTTGATTCGGCAAATAATCTTGTTGAAAACTTTATTTTCAAAGCGTTTGATATCTGATTGTGGATAACGCTTGAAAGATATGCATTTTCAAACATCTCCAAATCCATTGCCATGGCCAATATCAAGACCTTCAGCTTGTCGTACTTTTCCTTTTTCTTGTACATTGGAGAGTGTCCCACATAATGCTTCAGGTAATTGCGGTCATTCAATGTATTCTTGATGAATTCCGCCTCATCAATCGAGAGGAATGATACCGATGTTGCCCTGCCGTATTTTGTAACTTCAAGCCTGTTGGACATCCGGTTTATCAGTTCCAAATCCTGCATCTCGTCAATTGCTATCTTAATGCTGATTGGAACATCGATATTTTTGTAAAATTTATTCAACTCATCAACGGAGCTGATGGAAGTTGATGAAATGTCTGCAAGTATCTGTTCATAGGCAGAATCCTCGTCATATTCAATATAGACATCATCGCTGTTGCTCTCCAGTAAATCCAATGCCATTGCCTCTTCAGATTCACCTTCAAATTCATTGCCCACTTCAGGCAGAAGATAGACTATTCCACGGTCATGGTATGAAGGCCTTCCCGCACGTCCAAGCATCTGTGCAAATTCATTGGGATTGATCCACTTGTTACCCATAATCAGTGAGTCAAATATTACCTGTGAAGCCGGAAAGTCCACACCTGCCGCCAGAGCTGCGGTTGTCACAACACATGAAATCTTACCCTTATCAAAGTCCTTTTCTATCTTTTCCTTTTTATAATATGACAATCCTGCATGGTATGCCTGGGCATTGACATGCTTATTTGTCAGGTAATTTGCAATCTGGTGAGTTTTTCGTCTTGAATTGGTAAAAATAATAGTCTGTCCACGATAACCCTTTTTGGATTTGGTATTGAACTCCCGTTTAGCCAGCTTCTGCATGATGTGCCTTTTGGAGGATTCATTTCTAACATAAACCAAATGTCGCTCCAAGGGTACCGGACGCTCGGAATACTCAACCAGTTTCATATTGAACTCATCAGCAAGGAATTCAGGATTTTTAACAGTAGCAGATAGGCCGATTATTTGTGTTTTAGGATATAAATGTTTTAAACGTTTAATGAGTCCGTTCAAACGTGTTCCACGGTCCTCATCATCAATCATGTGGATTTCATCTATCAAAACAACGCCCAAATTGGATAAACTGCTTGAATTTCCGTTCCTTAAAAGATAGTCTATTCCCTCATAGGTAGCAACAACAATATCTGCTGAGGATATGTCACTGTCGGGCAGGTTCAGCTCACCTTTGGCCTTAACCCTATTTCTTCCAACTTTAATTGCAACCTTAAGACCCAATGAGGAGTATTTCTTTTTAAAATCACGATATTTCTGATTTGCAAGTGCGACAAGAGGGGTGAGAAAAATGAACTTCTTGCCCTTCAATGCCTTTGTAATTCCTGCAAGTTCCCCAACCAAGGTCTTACCCGAACCGGTTGCACTCACAACAAGCAAATCCTCTCCTTTAAGAAGGCCTTCCTTGATGGAAAGGTATTGAACCGGCAACAGTTTGGTGTTACCCGAATCCAGAAGCACCTTTTTAAAGTTTTTAGGAATTTTCAAACGTTTCATATCAACAGGAGGTATGATATGCTTAGGCTTTCTGGTCTTATCAAAGAGTGTCAGTTTCCTGTTTTTAAGGGGATCAAAATGAGGGTCTAAAACAGACAGGGTCTTTTCCAAACTGCCTGTCTTTTCCAGAGTCTTTTTAAGGTTTCTGAAAATCTTTTTGTCAAACCCTTGCAGCTTGATTTCATTTTTGATTGTATCATATGCACAGTCCTTACAGATTAGCTGATTGTTATGTTTAAAAGAATATTCAGAGTTTACAATAGTAATATTCCCATCATATGCACAGAAATCACAGACCTGAGTGTGCCTAACCTTAATATTCAGGGATTTTAAGTAATTTTCAACCTTTTCATCATGTGTAGCCAAAAACACCGCCTGTGAGCGCAGAAGCTTTATAACTTCACCAGGAGGCAGGAGCTTTTCTGTTAAAGTGGAGTTGTCCTTAAAATTATAGTCCGCAACAAATCTTGAAATTGATAATGAGTCACCTTCATGACTGAATTTGATATTTCCAACAAATTCAGGTTCCCGTTTATGATTTAGGGCACCTTTAGGTGAACCAATCGGATATAATCTCCACTGTTTTTTAACTTTCTTCAAAACTAGCATTGTATAAATGTTATATAATTAATTATTAATAAATTTTAAAAAATACTTAAAAAAAATAAAGTGTTTAAAAGTGAACTAATAGGTGAATGAAAACAATTCCCCCAATAATAGGCATTATTTGGAAACTTCACTTTAAACACTTTATCATGAAAAAAATTACTTACAATTGTAAGTAATTTATAATAATATCTTTTTATATCCTTATATTTTAATGTTTTTATTAAATTAATTAATTACATGTGAAATTATTTAGTATAAATATTACATTTTACAAAATAAATAATATGGAAAATTATACAAAAATCAACAATGCTGAGAAAAATTATCATTCCAACAAAAAAACAAATAGAATTATTAAAGATATAACAAATATTGACACTACTGAAATCGATGAAGTGCCCTTAGGATTTTTTATAGAAAGCATTTTTCGACATTATTCCACCTACTTAAATATGAACCTTAAAGATTTTGATTTGACTGCAAAACAAGTATATATAATATTAATCCTATACAATAAAGATAATCTCAATCAGGAAACAATTGCATCCATTTTAAACTCAAATGAAGTTACAACCACTCGTGAAATTAATAATTTGGAAAAAAAAGAGTTGATTACACGAAAAATTGATGAAAACGATAAAAGGAAAAAAATCGTTGAACTAACTGAAAAAGGTAAAACGGTAGCCAATTTATCAATGAACTTCTCAAGAAAATCTGAAGATTATTTAAATGAACATATGTCACCTGAAGAGCTCCACATATTAAGAATATTGCTGAAAAAATTAATTTTAGTAGTGAATAAAACCGATTCAATACCTATTTTTAGAAAAGAAATTGAATGATTTGATTATTCTATATAATCAAATCTAGTTTCCAAAACAATAATCAATACAAATCCGATTACTGCAACAATTACACATGGCAACAATCCGCCAATGTTAACGCTTACTGAATTTGCAATCTCAACTGCAGGAACTTTTAGAGATCCAAGCATTACACCAATAAGGAATGCCATTGTCAACTCTTCATAGTTTTTAAGCAGATAATTCAGTATTTTGGAAAATCCAAGTATTCCAATAAGGGCTCCAACGACAAAAACAATGATTTCTGAAAAATGCAATTGATGAAGCGCATTTAACATGTATTCATACTGGCCTAAAAGCAAAAGTAAAAATGAACCTGAAATACCTGGCAAGATCATTGCACAAATGGCAATCATTCCTGAAAGGAATATGACGATTAAAGAGTGGTTTCCGGATATAGGGTTTAAGCTGACAAATATATAAGTTAAAATCAAACCGATGACAGCAAAAACAACATGTTTGATGTTGATTCTTTCTATTTTTCTAAACAATATTACTGCTGAAGCTATAATCAATCCCAAAAAGAATGAGAATGTCATTGCAGTGTGATAGTCCATGCAGTATGTGACCACCTTTGCAAGGGTCAGGAATGCTACCCCAATACCCAAAATCAGAGGTATGAAAAATTTGAAATCTATTTCTTCAAGCAGTTGTGTCCAGAATCCCCTGAAATTTCCTTTGAGTAGTGGTCTTACAAATCCAAACTTGATGTTACTTATTGCCTCAATCAAATGACCGTAAATTCCAGTAATCAGTGCGATTGTTCCTCCAGATACTCCTGGAACAATATCAGCCGAACCCATAAAGAGTCCTCTAATAAATATTAAAAAAGCTTCCTTAATGTTAAAGTTCAATATATCACCTTAAAAGTAATTACTATAATATTAGTGTTACTTAATTAAAAAGTTTATCAAAAAAAGGAAAAAAAGTGAATAATTCAAAATGAATTATTCATCATTAAACGGTTGTGGAAGTTCACAGACCCCACTGTCTTTTGCAAGATATGCATATGCAAATGCCGCACAGATTGCACCTAAAATCGGTCCAACCAGATAGATTGGGAAGTATGCCCAAAGGTTTTGACCTCCTAAAATCATATCCATCAAGTATGGCCCAAATGTACGTGCAGGATTAATTGAAGCACCGGTAAATGCTCCAAGAACAGCAATTACAGCAGCAACAGTCATACCAATTGATATTCCTGCAAAACCAGGTTCTGCTTTTTTATCAACAGCCACACCCATTACAACCATCATAAGGAAAAAGGTTCCAAGGAATTCAGCAAACATTGCCTGCATATAACTTACACCAAGTCCAGGAGCTGTTGCACCCAATCCTCCAACGGTTACTGCCGGAGCGCCCAAGCATAGGAATAAAGCGATACTTCCTAAACATGCACCAATAACTTGAGCAACAATATAATAAATACTGTCAATTAAAGCGATGTTTTTAGTGACTAGCAGCCCTATTGTTACTGCAGGATTCAGATGTGCACCAGAAATCTTACCAAATACATATATACATATCATTACAGTAAGACCAAATACCAATGCAATTGCAATCCAATCACCCAAACCTCCAAGAATACCGATTCCGACATTTGCAGGGTCAATGCTCTGTGAAACCAAAAGTGTCACAACAGCAGAACCTGTACCGAAAAATACAAGGAAAAAGGTTCCTAAGAGTTCAGCAAAAAATTTTTTTCTAATGTTACAAGTCATATGATCGCCTAAACTGCTTCTCTCCATTGACAGTATTCGTGTTTGTTGTCTGCAAGACATGCAGAAGCACATTGTTTACATCCTCTTACAGGAGAACCAGGAGTTTCCTTGTCAAGCGCAATGATGTTTGTCATCATGGTTGCTGTAATTGGTTCTGATGTTAAAAGACATGGATAGTCAGCTAATCTCATAAGTGATGAGAATCTTACTGTAATTGCACATGCAGGATAGGTGTATCTTTGTGGATTCATTAGAACTTCATTTTCTAGGATGGAGGTGAAGTCAACTTCCATACCTTTGATTCTTGGAATTATTTCAAATCCAGCGGAAGATCTCATTTTCCTTGCGTTACTCATTGCGTTGAATCCTCTGTAAATCATGTCCATGAAGTCACAGTTGTGGAGTTCAGCAGCTGCGCCTCTTTTTGGATATTGTTGTACGTAGTTGTGGAATCTTTTGTTCAACATGTCAACAACCATAGGAGCTGTGAAACCGTCCAATTCAAGTAAGAATTCAGTTGCACAAGCAGATGCACCAGTTGAAAGTTTCAATACGTCAAATGGTGTTTTAAATACGTCAAGGTTGTTTCTAAGTGAGTTTTCAATTACACCAGCGGTTGCTTGGATAATTGCCATTGTCACATCATCTTTACACATGTTGTATGTGGATTGACCGATGTGGTGTCCAATGTCCCCTACACAGTATGCTGGCACGGTTACAATGTTACCGTAGTGCACGCCGTCATCCATTGCTGCTTTTACAACAGGAGTCATTGCCTTTTTATACTTGTTCATGTAGTCCCTTACATCAAAGGAGGAATGATTTGCATCATCCATTAATACACCTTGTCCTTCAATAGGAGTTTTGTAAATCATTTGTAATGTTTCAATTTCCTTTTCGGTTGCTTGAGCAGCAGTTAAGCCGTCTTCAATAGCATTTGCAAATGCATCACCGATACCGTAGGATGTGTTCATACCCCAGGATTTTGCAGATAGAATACCTTGTTTGTGATGTACTGGAATGTCCATTTTGGTTAAAATTTGGTTTACAACATTACTTGTACTTCCAGGCATCAATGCAAAGTCCACTACACAAGTAGGTCCGTAGAATCCACCATATCTTCTGATTGATTCTTTAGCGATTAATGCTTCACTGTTTGCAATTTCTGCAATGAATTTATCGACACTGTCAGCAAAGTCCCCATCTTCTTCGCATAAGATTTCAAGGACAGGTGGGGTTTGGAAGTGTTCAATGAATGGGTCGTCTTCACATTGTAAAGTGTCTGTAATGGAAGACAAGATTTCATAATGGTTTTTAACAGATTCCTTGTGTAAGTTAATTACAGATTCTGCTTGGTTGTCCAACGCTTTCATACCAGATACAGCATCAGCATATGGTTTTGCATCAGTTATTTTAAAGTCATTGTATCTGTTTTCTGATATAACAGCAACGTCAGCCTTTTGAGCTGCCATTGCTTCGTCAATCATCTTTTCATATAACTCTCTCATTTAAATCACCTAGGTAAAAAGAGCATTGAGAATATACTCTTTAATAATAAATTATATTCAACATATTATTTAAATTTGCTTAAATAATCCTTGAAAAAGTTAAATGAACATTTAATCGTTTAGTGATAAGAAAAATAGTTGAAAAAAGTAAAAAATAAAGTGAAAAATATTACTTTCCAATATCTTCCACCAATTCTTTTGCATATGGAGTGATGTTTTCATTAAGCATACGCTCTAAAAACTCACCGGTGTATGTTCCGGCTTCCGCAACCTCTTCAGGTGTTCCGGTAGCAATGACCTGACCTCCGCCGTCCCCACCTTCAGGACCGAGGTCAATGATATGGTCTGCTGTCTTGATGACATCAAGGTTGTGTTCAATGACAACAACGGAATTGCCGGCATCGGTAAGTCTTGAAAGAACCTCCAACAACCTTTTAATGTCTGCAAAGTGAAGACCGGTTGTCGGTTCATCAAGAATATATAAAGTCTTACCTGTACTTGTTCTTGACAGTTCTTTTGCAAGCTTAATCCTTTGAGCTTCCCCACCGGACAATGTTGTTGCAGGCTGTCCAATCTTCATATAGCCTAAACCAACATCATACAATGTCTGAAGCTTTTTGGTGATTTTTGGAATGTTTTCAAAGAATTCCAATGCTTCCTCAACAGTCATTTCAAGAACTTCATAAATATTCTTACCCTTGTAACGGATATCCAATGTCTCCTCGTTGTATCTTTTACCGCCACAGACTTCACACGGCACATATACATCAGCTAAAAAGTGCATTTCAATCTGAACGATACCGTCACCGGAACATGCTTCACATCTTCCACCCTTAACGTTGAATGAGAATCTTCCAGGCTTGTAACCCCTTGCCTTTGACTCTGGAGTGTTGGCAAAGAGATCACGGATGTCAGTGAATACTCCTGTGTATGTTGCAGGGTTTGACCTAGGAGTTCTTCCAATAGGCTTTTGATCAATTGCAATAACCTTATCAATATTTTCCAAACCTTCAATTTCCTTGTACTTGCCTGCAAACATGAATTTCCTGGACAGCTTACCGTGTGCTCCCTTATAGAGAATTTCATTAATCAGACTGCTTTTACCTGAACCACTCACACCGGTCACACAGGTGAATTTGCCCAATGGTATTTCAACATCAATATCCTTGAGATTGTTCTGTTCAGCACCAATGATTTTAATGAATTTACCATTTCCAGGTCTTCTTTCCTTTGGAATATCAATCTTAAGTGCTCTTGAAATGTATTGGCCAGTAATGGAGTCAGGATTGTTCATGATATCCAATGGTGTTCCCTGAGCTACGACCTTACCACCATGTTCACCTGCACCTGGACCTATATCCACCACATGGTCTGCTGATAAGATGGTTTCCTCATCGTGTTCAACGACAACCAATGTATTTCCAAGGTCTTTAAGTCTTTTCAATGCTTCAATAAGTTTGATGTTGTCTCTTTGGTGCAAACCGATACTTGGTTCATCAAGAATATACAATACACCGACAAGACCAGAACCGATTTGTGTGGCCAGTCTAATCCTTTGGGCCTCACCACCGGATAATGTACCTGATGCCCTTGACATAGACAGATAATCAAGTCCCACTTCCACCAAAAAGCTTAAACGTTCCTTAATTTCTTTTAAAACTTCTTTTGCGATGAAGTTTTCCCTTTCAGTCAGTTCCAAATCCTGGAAGAACTGATAGGAATCCTTGATTGCCATGTCACAAACGTCAATGATTGATTTTCCACCAACAGTTACGGCCAAAACTTCAGGTTTTAGACGTTTACCGTCACAGACATGACACTTCCTGTCAGACATGAACCTTGAGAGGTATTTTCTTGAATAGCTTGATTTTGTTTCGAAGTATAGCCTTTGCATTCTTGGAACAACACCCTCAAATTTACGGTTCACCATATAAGACTTGTTTCTTCTTTTGAAATTGAATGGTATTTTTTCGTTACAGCCGAAAAGAAGTATTTCCTGGTGTTCCTTTGAAAGTTCCTCGAATGGTGTGTCCATGCTGAACTTGAAGTGCTTTGATACGGCATCCAGCATCTGGAAATAATAGTTTTCCCTTTTTGCTGAACTTGCCCAAGGAACAATCGCCCCTTCACTCAAAGACAATGATTTGTCCGGAACAACCAAGTCGGGGTCAATTTCCATTTTTGAACCTATACCGTTACATTCAGGACATGCCCCCTGTGGAGCATTGAATGAGAACATCCTTGGAGTCAGCTCCTCGAAGTTTATTCCGCAGTGAACACATGCAAAGTGTTCGGAATATTTCTTCTCGTATTCCTCACCATTGTCAAACAGAACTGTGATTAATCCTTCGGTCAGCTCTGAAGCTGTTTCAAGTGAATCAACCAGTCTGCGCTTAAAGTCAACGTTCTTTCTGATTTTAAGCCTGTCAACAATGACATCAATATCATGTCTGTAGGTTTTTGCAAGGCTTATGTCCTCATCCAAATCACGGATTTCACCATCAACACGAACCCTTACAAATCCCTTGTTTCTAAGATCTTCAAGAACATCCTTGAATTGGCCCTTCTTATCACGGACAATCGGTGCCAGTATCTGGATTTTTACACCTTCACCCTCTTCGATGATTGCATCTCCTATTTGACCAAGTGTCTGGTGTGAGATCTCACGTCCACAATTCGGACAGTGAGGAATACCTATTCTTGCAAATAATAATCTCAGATAATCATAGATTTCTGTAATTGTACCAACAGTTGATCTTGGATTCTCTCTTGTTGTTTTCTGGTCTATTGAAATAGCCGGAGACAGTCCTTCAATGGATTCCATTTCAGGTTTTTTCATCTGCCCCAGAAATTGTCTTGCATAGGCAGACAATGATTCAACATATCTACGCTGTCCTTCAGCATAAATTGTATCAAAAGCAAGAGAAGACTTTCCAGACCCACTAAGGCCAGTAATTACAATGAATTCGTCACGTGGAACACTGACATCAATATCCTGCAGATTATGTTCACGTGCACCCTTTATGACTATTTGTTTTTTATCGTCGTTTGCCATAATACTCTCCTAATTTTGTTATATAATATTAGAACAAACTAGTTTATAAAGTATTAGAGAGCATTTGGTAATGAAAAAAAATTAAAAAAAAAGAAAGAAATTTTAAATTATTCAATAGAAATTGGCCTGAATTTGAACCAATCTCTCATTGGTATTTTGACGAGACCATTTGGTTCCCATACTGTAATAGAAATTATTGACATTCTTTTTGGTGGCCTTTTTCAGGTTATACTTCAATTTGACAATCAGACCTGAGGTGTCATAGTTATTGAAACGCTTTTTCATATAACTGACAGTCAACCATTTTGTTGGAATGTCATGACTTCCATAATCATAGTCTCCTGAAGGATTTCCAACCAGTATCTTCTTGCCGTCATTACTGATATCCAGAATGGATACGAAATGTCCCCATGTATGGAACACCAAAGCGCTGCCACCTTTCTTAAGCTGTTTTAAGGCTTTATTGAATGAGCTTTTATAATAGATGCTGCATTTGAAATTAAACTTTTCCAAAGCCCTTTTAAGGCCTTTGGTACTGGATCCTTCGGAAGGAGTTGCATCCCCATTCTGGGCAAGATACTTTTCACAGTAATAGTTTCTTAAAACCTGTGTGCACATGCTGCTTGCTGTAGGTCCGCAGGTGTAACCGGTATTCTGCACATCCCTCACCTCAGGATAGGTGTATGATTTTCCCTTTAGAGAAACGGTGATTGTACCCGGCCAATAGCCATTCTTGTTTTTCTTAACAATCTTGGTGTTGATGGCCCTTTCAATCACATTCCACTTTTCCCTTTTGATGATATGGCTAAGTTTCGGTTCGGCCTTTGATTTGAAAACTGTGTATTTGCTTAATTTATTGTTCAAATACAGACAGTAGCTGTCCCTTTTAATGACTGCCTTATATTGGGCTTTGGTCAGGGAATATTTCATATCACCATCAGCCATCACATAACTTCCGAACATATAATCCACATTGGGAACACCATTCCTTAATGAAATCTTTGATATGAAAGGGTTTCTAGGATTGCCTTTAATTCCCTTAACCTGTTTTTGAGCTGAAGATTCGCCAACATATGTTGTTCCACCAAATTCAACAGTTATCTTAAGGGTTCCGGTTCCCAGTTTCGGTTTAAAGACTATAATTCCCTCTGAATTTGTCCTTTTGGTATACACCTTGTTGTTGATGGTAATTTTTACAGTTTTTTTTGGAAATTGCAGACTGTTCATTACTCTTCATATAAATTCTCAAATATCCGTTGGTTAAAAGTATTGAATTTCCAACCACAAGGGAAGTTGATGCACGAACAATCAAATTTATTGTCTTTGAAATTGAATTGTAATACTCATTTCCATCATAACCGATGACCAAAGAATATTTTCCAGAAGCTAAAGTGATCTTTAATTTTGCACGACCATCATCATTGGTTTTTACAGTATAAGTCTTACCATTTATTTTAAATGATAGTTCAGCCCCATCTATTGAAGTACCATAAACATCAGTTAAATCAGAATAGAAATATTTTCCATAAATCACACTGCTACCTATTGGAGTAAGTATTGTGTCCATCTTTAAAACATCTATATTGAATGTTTTATTTATCGGGGAATAAACATCGTCTCCCTTGAAAATGACTTGCAAAATGTATGATTTTGCAGGCAAACTCAATTTTAAGAGCGCTATCCCGTTATCATTTGTAGAAATCTTATGGTCTTCATCATTAATTATTGCGGTTAAATCCTTATTGGCTAAAGAAACATTATTCGAATCCTTAAGAGAAATTTCAATTTCCCCACCTGTTGTGACTTCTGTGGAGTTAACCTGAATTGAGGGAGTTTCCTTATCTCCTAAAACTTCACCCTCACCAGATTCATCCAAATCAACATTGGATTCAATCTCATCATCTGCATAATCAACAGCCAATGTGCCAGTTGAATTTATATCCCCCGCACAAACGGCAGAAATGCAGAATAATGTGAATATCGATAGAATCAATGCAAATTTAACCTGATTTTTAAAAACTATCATCACTTAAAAATTTTATCTGAAAAAATATATAAAATTAGTGAAATTAATTGTCAAAACCTTTCAATGCATAAAGTTTGTTTCTTAATTCGGCTGCACGTTCAAAATCAAGTCTTGCTGCAGCCTCCTTCATGTCCTTTTCAAGGTCCTTGATTAACAGACGAAGCTCATCTTTAGGCATTTTTTCAACTTCAGCACCAGTAAGGCCATTATATTTCTCCTCTTCCTCTGCAAGTTTTTCTTTTAAGGTTCTTTGGGTTGATTTAGGAGTGATACCATGAACTTCATTGTATTTCATCTGAAGCTTACGCCTTTTGAGTGTGGTGTCATATGCATTTCTAACGGAATCTGTCATGTCATCCACATACATGATTACACGGCCGTTTACGTTTCTTGCAGCACGTCCGATGGTCTGTATAAGTGAGGTTTCGTTTCTTAAAAATCCTTCCTTATCTGCATCAAGAATGGCTACCAGAGACACCTCCGGCAGGTCCAAACCTTCCCTTAAAAGGTTTACACCAACCAACACGTCAAATTTACCACGTCTCAAGTCATCAACGATGTCAATACGCTCCAAAGTATCGATTTCAGAGTGCATGTATCTTACCTTGACGCCGATTCTTGCATAGTAATCGGTTAAATCCTCGGCCATCCTCTTGGTCAGTGTGGTGACAAGCACCCTCTCATCCTTTTCGGCAGTAAGCTTAACTTCCTTAAGAAGATCCTCAACCTGACCGGTAACAGGTCTGATTAAAACTTCAGGATCCACCAAACCGGTCGGACGGATAATCTGCTCGACAACATTTCGAGATTTTGAAAGTTCATACTGACCAGGTGTTGCTGAAACATAGATGACCTGGTTTACTGATGATTCAAACTCATCAAATCTTAAAGGCCTGTTTTCCTTTGCGGAAGGCAATCTGAATCCATGCTCAACCAAAGTCTCCTTACGTGCCCTGTCCCCATTATACATTCCACGAATCTGAGGCACGGTCACGTGTGATTCATCAATTATTGTCAAAAAGTCATCAGGGAAATATTTCAAAAGGGAATATGGCTTTTCTCCCCATTTACGCCCTGAAAGATGCATGGAATAGTTCTCTACTCCCGGACAGTATCCCATTTCCTGAAGCATTTCAATATCAAAACGAGTCCTCTGCTCCAGTCTCTGGGCTTCCAGCAATTTGCCTGTGGCATTCAGTTCGGCCAGCCTTTCAT
The DNA here is from genome assembly GCF_902788255.1 of uncultured Methanobrevibacter sp. Taxonomy (NCBI): domain Archaea; kingdom Methanobacteriati; phylum Methanobacteriota; class Methanobacteria; order Methanobacteriales; family Methanobacteriaceae; genus Methanobrevibacter; species uncultured Methanobrevibacter sp. The sequence goes on along the minus strand of NZ_CADAJR010000020.1, from coordinate 44,375 downwards.
TCAGTTCTTCCTTGATATTGGACAGCGCAACATCCATCTTGTCCTGACCGACAACAAAGTGTTTTGCAGGGAAAATCATGTATCTTTGAAGTGATTCTTTTTTCTTGCCTGTGACTTTGTCAATCAGGCTGATGGCATCGATCTCATCACCGAAGAGCTCTATCCTTATCGGAGGAGTTCCATGAACCGGATTGATTTCAATCACATCACCACGAACCCTGAACTGACCACGGTCGAATTCAATATCATTTCGTTCATACTGCATGAAAACCAAACGGGAGAGAATCTCTGAACGTTCGTAGATATCTCCAACCGCAATACCAAAAGCGAACTCCCCATAATCGTCAGGCGAACCGATACCGTAGATACAGCTTACACTACTGACAACAATTACATCATCCCTTGAAAGCAGGGACTGTGTGGCGGAATGCCTCATTATATCAATGTCATCGTTGATTGACGCCTCCTTATCGATGAAAGTGTCTGTACGAGGCACATATGCTTCAGGCTGATAATAATCATAATAGCTGACAAAATATTCGACTGCATTGTCAGGGAAAAATTCCTTGAACTCCTCATAGAGCTGTGCAGCCAAAGTCTTGTTGTGTGAAATGACAAGAGTAGGTTTTTGAACTTTTTCAATGACATTTGCCATTGTAAAGGTCTTACCTGAACCGGTTACTCCCAAAAGTGTCTGTTCACGCACACCATTGTTTATGCCTTCGGCTAATGAATTAATGGCTTTTGGTTGATCCCCCAATGGTTTATAAGGGGACTTGAGTTTGAATTCCTTCATGATATCTAGTTTAAGATTGTAACATTGAAACTAATGTGTGTATAACTTGGAGAACAGCATGGAGTGACCCTCTGGTCCCTTACAACAAGCTGTCCATAACCTTTCAGGTTCTTTTCCAAATCCTTTATGACATTTGGAATAACTTCAGTATTGAAAACCTTCAAAGAACCTAAAAATACGGTTTTTCCAGCCATGTTCATGACGGATACGTCATCAACAACATCAGGTTCACTATACTTTTCCAGGATAGTGTTTGACTTGTCCACAAGTTCCTTTTTAATAGCTTCTTTATCCATTTTATTCCCTCAGTGCATCCGCAATTGATTTTGCAAGGGATACACGTGAAGTATCGGATGATAAACTGTTTGTACCAATGATCTTGTTGGCGCCTGCCGCATAGATTCTTGTAGCACCATTGTTGGTCAGAATTGGGTGTACACAGCATACATCCACTGATGAGGCTCCATACTGTTTTAAAATGTTTATCGCATTTACAATGGTTCCTCCAGTAGCTATGATATCATCAACAATAATAGCATGCATTCCTTTTACGCTATCAACATTTACGGTATTTTCACTTTCGCTATCGCATCTCACATCTACAATTTTGGTTTCGACCTTGTCCGGTCCTAAACGTACTTTAGTTAGATATGTGCAGTCACAGCCGATGATTTCGGAAATTTCCTGTGCAAAACCGTATGCCCCTTTGTCAGGTGCAATAATCAATGGTTTGTCACCGCCTTTTCTGAAGAATTTCTTGTCAAGATATTCCGCAATTGCAGGCATTGCTGAGACGTTTCTTGCAGGAATGTCAAAGAAATTGAGTACACATTCCTCATGAATGTTAAATGTAATGAACTCATCGGCACCTGCGGCCTGAATCAAATTACAAACAATTTTTGCTGAGACTGTCTCTCCAGGATTGAAGCGTTTTTCCTGCCTTGCATAACCTAGGTAAGGAACAACAACTCTGACCTTCTTTGCCCCCAAATCCTTAAGGTTGGATATGATGAACAAGAGTTCCATCAGATTTTCATCCTGAGGATATCCGGTTGACTGAATGACGGTTACTTCGTCTTCAATTTCCCCATCAATCCTTAAATATCTTTCTCCATCCGGAAACTTACGAGTTTCGACATAACATAATTCTTCTGAAAGCTCCTTTGCAACATGAGCCGCTAAATCTTGAGAAGATGAACCGCCTATAATCACATTATCACCAAAAATTTATATGGTATAATATATGTTTCTAATAATTAAAAAAGTTAAGTATTAATATTTAAATGATTATAAAATGTTAATATGAATAAAATACATTTGATACTTATAGCGATTGTGGCAGTTATAGTTGTATTTCTGGCATCAACATTGGTAAGCCCTGTTTTAATCGTATGTGAGGACACTGGTGAAGATGCAAGTATCGATATGGCCGCAACATTTTCTCTTGCAGGTTTTGAATGGATTTATCCTGGAAATTCCGTCAATGCAGAGGGTCAAACATTGCATAATGTCCACATCAACGATCCGGATGACCCTTATGGCGCAGCCCGTGAGATAATGGAGTATACATACCACATTTCACCACATCTTGTCGTCAGAATAACAAGCGATGCGGCAGAGGCAATATTCGGCGGAAGCATTGTGGATGATATTCGTGCAAACGATGCATATAACGGATATGCTGGAAACGATAATGTACAGGGTACAATGTCCAGAGGAGATGCGATAGATACTGCAATGGCTCAGGACGGAATGAACATCTTCCAAATCCCAATACAAATCCTAATCGGAAAAATAAATTTCTTCATTGTCTAGTGAAGCATAACGTAAAATGAAAGACCCACACCTACAAGTGAAATCATCATCATTACCAAACCATGCTTTCTCAATGTTGGATGGCGTGACTGAACAAGGTAAAACGGCATGAAAAATCCGAAGAAAGTAAAAACTGCCAAATTGGTCTGTTTTGAAATCAATCCAACAACAAAACCACTCCAGGATAAAAATATTGTTATGATGTAAGCTGCAACTATTGCCTTTTTGTTTATCTGCAGCTGGTCAGCCTTATAGACATAAACCTGATTAGGCTGTAGGCCTTCAACCAAAGGAGTGCCGCATTTGGCACAAAAATCATAATCATCCTGGTTTTCGAATCCGCACTTTTTACATATTCTTGTCATTAGTTAAAATTAATACCTTTTTAATATAATTATTTTTCTAAAATCATTGCGATTTCACGGAATGGGCGATTTAGATAGTCAACATTATTCAGTTCATCATAATACCTAAATCCCAATTTTTCCAATACTCTTTTAGAAGCAACATTTTCCTGTTTAAAAGTTGCAAAAATCCGTTTTATACCTAAATCATTGAATGCCCTTTCAATCAATATTCCACACGCTTCGGTTGCATAACCTCTGAGCTGATATTCCTCCGCAATCCAATATCCGAGTTCTGCAGAACCTTCACCCCACCAGTGATTGCCGTTTGGATGAATCAGGAGTTCAGCACACCCTATAGGAATTTCGCCTTTAACAACCGCATAGCACTCTTGACGAGAAAATACGGTTTTAATAATAGTTAGGCTCTCCTCCACACTTTGATGAGGTGGCCATCCCGCAATAGGTCCTATTTTAGGGTTCTTAGCAAAGTGATACAGGCATTCCGCATCGGATCCTCTCCAATGCCGAAGTGTTATTTCTCTCATCAGTGTTAAATTTGTAACTGATTCCTAATAAAAATAGACACAATTAATTATCATAAGCCACATAAATATAATTATGAAAGTTAAAGACGGAATGACAGGTTTAATTGTTGGGGATGCACTTGGTGTTCCCGTTGAGTTCCAAACCAGAGGCGAACTCATGGAACATCCAGTTACCCGCATGGAAGGTTATGGAACCCATAATCAACCTCCAGGAACTTGGTCTGATGATTCGGCAATGGCAATCGCTACAATGCACAGTATCGTTCAAAAGCAGGGCATAGATTATGATGACATGATGGACAAGTTTGTGGAATGGTATAACAATGGAAAATATATGCAAGGACATTTCACCTTTGATTGTGGCGCCACCGTCAGCAGGGCAATATCAAGATATACCACTGGAACTCCTGCTTTAAAATCAGGATGCAGTGGAGAGAGGGACAACGGTAACGGTTCTCTTATGAGAATTCTTCCGCTGGCCTACATCAAGGATATTGATTATGAAATCATTGAAAACGTTTCCGGACTGACCCATACCCATCCAAGATCCAAAATTGCATGCGTCTTATACATTGAAATGGCCAGGTCAATGATTGAAAATGAGGATTTGACTATGGAGGAGCACATCTTTTCAGCATGCGACAAGATCAAGGAGCATTACAAAGGCTCACCCGAACTCGTCCACTTCGAAAAAATATTCAACAATGATTTGGAGAGAGTTTCCGGCAAGGGATATGTCATCTCCACCTTTGAGGTTGTAGTACACAGCCTGTTAAACACAGACAATTATGCTGATGCGGTGCTGGAAGCGGTGAATATAGGTTTGGATACAGACACCACAGCTGCAATATGTGGTGGACTTGCGGGAATATACTACGGTTTTGATTCAATTCCTATAGATTGGGTTAATCAAATTTATAGAATTGAGGAAGTACTTGAATTATGTGAAAGATACGAGGCATTTTGTGATGAATCTTAATGAAACTATTAAAAATATTAGGTCTACATGCAATAATTATGTGGACCCCAATTTGCTTGCATTTCTGATTGATGATGACGGACACATGGGAACCAACAACATCCTTGAAATCGAGGGATATGGCATCGGTGACGAGGACTCCTATGAAGAAAGACTTTTAAAAATTCATGAAAAGGAGAATATCTATCTTCCATTGGGCATGATGACATTCATGCCTATCATTAATGAATGCGACATCTTTTCACATGAGGATTACAGTCTGCAGTTAAGCAAGGAAGAATTTGAAAAATATGCTGATGAACAGGAAATACTGTTCGGAATTCTAATCAAAAAAGGATCTGATGAATATATAATAGGAAAATCAGATACCTGCAACTGCAGTATCGATTCCAAGTTTGAAAAGATAGAAAAAAACAATGATAAGTTTTACCAAATCATTGAAAAAATAGCAAATGAAAAGGTAATTTAATCAAAATTCCTTTTCACACTTTCCCAGAATGCGAATTCTTCACCGCATCCGGTTAAAATAACATTATCATAGCTTGAATTTTTAGCCAACTCGGCGACCTTACTTATTCTTTCATCCAAATTCTCATAGGAAATAGGATAAAAATCAACTGAATCAAAATCCTTTTTAATAATGTTACAATACTCCTCAGCCTTTTCAACTGATTTTCTTCCCGGAATAACAATAACATGTTTAGGATTAATCTTTTTAATGACTTCATAATGACTGTTGAAGATATCATCCTCTTCAGCATCAGGAGTCGTATAGATGAACTCAAGGTCTCCGTCAATATACTGGTTCATAAGATTGACGTTGATGCTTACTGCATCCCCATTGTCTCCCTGTCCCATTCCAATGTTTTTGCCATTGTATTTAATGACTTCAAATCTTCCAGGCGGAACAAAGGACATGTCAATATTATTGAAAACATCCATAATATTCTTTTCAATGTTGTCAAGCTTTGGAGTGAAAGTCACATATGCAGTGACTGAAGCCAGTATGTTGTAGATATTATGAAATCCGAAAGGAGGAACTACAACATTCACATCAAACTGAACATTTTTGGATGCAAAATAATTAAATAAATCACCAACAATATGTAATTTCCAATTATCCTCATTAAATTCTATATCGGCCAATTTGACATCAGGTTCCGGGCGTTTGAATCCACATTTACATGAATAGACTCCACGATGGTTCAAGGTATGTTTAGAATATTCTAAAAGTTCACCACAGTTAGGACATTTAACAGTACTTCCAAGCAAGTCAACAACATCATCACATTCGATTCCATAATAGTTTATAGGAATATCATTTTTGCTGATGCCGATAAACGCAGTTCTTGGATCGTCACAATTGGTAACAATAACCCCGTCAGTCATTTCCTTTGACAATAAAATTTTGGCACGATAATAAGATAAAAATGGATTTTTTACACCATTTACAACAGTGTGCTCTTCAGAGATTGTTGTATAGACAACCCCAATAGGATCAATTAATTTTTGAACAGTATCAGGAATTCCATATTCCAGATTACGAATTCCATATTCAAAGATTCCCAAATCTCCTTTTTGGTTTAGGATTGCTGTAATAATTGAATGTACAGTATTGTTTTCAAAACTTTTTCTAATTTGAAGGTCTTTAGACATTAATTTTATAAGTAACGTAGTAGTAGTGGTTTTACCATTAGTTCCAGTTATCAAAACTGAACCCAACTTCAAGTCCTTTGCGATATCTGAAACTGACTGTTTACCCCCAACTTTTGAAAATACATAACCTGGAATATTCTTACCTGCTCCAGGACCTATTTTTGAAAGTTGGGTTGCAACTTTACTGGACACCTTTGCAACAAATAACCTAGCTTTTACTACCATAAATTAATATTGGTTTTACTCATATTTAATGTTTTAAAAAATAATATATTTTTTTACACACCATCAAACAAAAAAAACAAATATTGTTTAAACTAAAAGATAAAAATTAAAAAAGATTCAATAAAATTATAGATTAATAAAAATAATATAATTTTTTTAACATATATTAAAATAACAAAAAAATAATAAAAAATAGTGGAAAAACAACCAACCTAGTTGGTTGTTGGATTATTGATATTTGTTTGCGGAACCTTATCGGCAACTTTAGAACCGATGTTTTTCATTTTTTCAATCAGTTTATCCTTGTTTGATCCACTAATCAAAATGTTTTCCAAAACATCACTTAAGGTTTCGGTTGGAATGATTTCAATCATGTCTTCATATTTTTTCTCAATCATGACATCTTTTAAGTTTGATTTAGGAATCAATACCTTTTTCATTCCAGCTTCTGCAGCCGCTTCAATTTTAGCAGTCGCTCCACCAATAGGCATTACATCTCCACGAACATTAAGTGATCCAGTCAGTGCAACAGTCTGGTCAATTGGAATTTCCTCAATAGCAGATATAACCGCAGTTGCAATACTTACACTGGCTGAGTCACCCTCAACCCCATCATATGTCTGTATGAACTGAACGTGAATATCATATTGAGAGATATCCTTGTTGGTGTATTTTTTAATTAATGCACTAACGTTTTGAACAGATTCCTGAGCGATTTCACCTAATTTACCAGTAGCTATAATCTGACCACCGCTTTTTGATTGGGTAGGTGCAGCTTCAGCCGCAATAGGTGATACAATACCGCTTCTGTCACCGATTACTGCAAGTCCATTCACAAGACCAATCCTTCCACCTTCAGCGGATACCATACTGTAGTCTTTTCTTTGCATTATGGACCTGTCAGCGATTTGCTGTTCAAGGGTTCTTGCGAATCTTTTAGCTTCAACAACATGTTCTGCAGTTACGATTTCAGCACCTTTTTCAATAGCTACATCCCCTGCAGACCTTACTAATCCACCTAAATCACGTAATCTTAAAGTCAATGCATTTTGCTTACCAGATCTTCTTTTTGCTTCCATAATGATTTCATCCAGTGCATCTGGAGCAAAGTGAGGAATTCTTCCATCATTTTTAACTTCCTGAGCTACGAATTGGACTAATTTTTCCCTGTTTTCAGTTGTATCATCCATGTAATCCTTCATGAATACTTCGTAACCGTATCCTCTTATCCTTGATCTCATTGCTATATGCATTCCTTCCAATACCTGAAGGTTTCCTGAAGCTACAAGTACAAAGTCACATGGTACTGCCTGGGACCTTACCATAGCACCACTTGAGTTTTCACTTTGACCGGTAATGGCATATTGTTTTTCCTGCATTGCAGATAATAGTTCCTGCTGGGTTTTCATGCTCATTGTACCTATTTCGTCAATGTATAAAACTCCCTTATTTGCCTTGTGAATCATTCCCGCTTCTACACGTTCATGTGCAGGAGTACCTAATCCTCCAGATTGGTATGGGTCGTGACGTACATCTCCTAAAAGCGCTCCTGCATGAGCACCTGTTGCATCCATAAATGGTGCAAATCTTGATTCCTCATTATTTACCAATAACTTTGGAGACATATTGTTGGTTTTTGGTTTGATTTGTATTGATATGAGTAAGATTAATGCTGCCGCAATGATTGATTCAAGTAATCTTCCATACATGAATCCGATTACCAAAATTCCCCCAATTGCAAACATGGTTATAATTGTTTTTCTTTCTTCATGTCCCTTTGCAGAGCCTTTTGTTGCTCTTACAATCTTTTTACCTTCACCAGCAGGGACTGTTCTTATTAATGGGTGGTTGTTGTCTTCCATATTAGGGTATACTAAAACATCTTGAAGAACTTCATGAGGCAATATCTGTGCCATACCTTTTGCAAGCATTGATTTTCCAACACCAGGATCACCAATAAGCAAAACATTCCTTCTTTGTTTTGCTGCTTTTTTAATTGTTTCAATGGACTCTTCATGTCCAATAACCTGATCAATTAATAAAGGTGGAACTTCAATATCCTGTGAGCTTTTGATATTATTATAATCTAACATAAGTTTGGTTTCTTCACCATCACCAGCTTCTTCGATTTCTGGTTCAACGATTACTTCTTCAGAGGAGCCTTCAATTGGCTCGTTTTCTTCAAATTTCATAAACAAACCTCACTTCGTATTTAATCTATCATTAAAAAATTAAGTTTCATATACTATTTAAATATTTATTATAAGTATTATATATAAAAAGTTTTCTATTTTAGTAAATTAAAGTTACTAAAATAATTCCTACCAATTGCATCTATCGATGATAAATATAGTAATATCAATTAAAATTTAATTGATATAAAAAAGATTTTTTATTGATTAAAGAAATTTAATAAAGAATTAAAATAAATGAATATTTTTAAGATAATATAGTTAATATTAAATATAAAAAAATAGAATATATATATGATTACAAGATGAATTATTCAATGATTTATTTTTGTTAATCGAATTTGAGAGTATGATTTTACATCAGTTTACAACCCCCGTTGTAAAAAAAATCATCCTCAAATTAGATTAATTCAAACTCATTTTTAAATTATTTATAATATTAACACAAATATATTCAATTATGACAAACTGTATCATGGTTCAGGGAACATCATCAAATGCTGGAAAAAGTATGCTCGTGGCGGCATTATGCAGAATATATAAAAACAGGGGATACAAGGTAGCGCCCTTCAAATCCCAAAACATGTCACTAAACTCATACACCACAAAAGAGAATGGTGAAATTGGAATAGCACAGATGCTGCAGGCAGAAGCTGCAATGATTGAACCAAGCATACACATGAATCCAGTATTGCTCAAACCAAAAGGAGACTTTACCTCAAATGTCATCATCCAGGGAAAATCCATTGGAGACATGAACTTCTATGATTACCAGCACAAATACCATGATACCGCTTTTGATGCAATAAAGGACAGCTTCAAAATACTGTCTGAGGAATACGACATAATAATCATCGAGGGAGCGGGATCTCCGGCCGAAATCAATATGCGTGACCAGGACATTGCAAACATGGAAATCGCACACCTTGCAGATGCAAACGTGATTCTAATCGCAGACATTGAAATGGGAGGAGTCTTTGCGGCAATTGCAGGAACCTATGTACTGCTTGACGATTATGACCGTTCCCGATTGAAGGCAACCGTAATCAACAAATTCAGGGGAAACCTCGACATTCTAAAACCAGGTCTTGACAGAATAGAAGAGATAACCGGCGAACCTGTTTTGGGAGTTCTTCCATACGACGAAACATTGAAACTTCCCGAAGAGGATTCCGCATCACTTACAACACACGTATTTGCTGAAGACAAGCCAATTACAGTAGGTGTTATCAGACTGCCTAAAATAGCCAACTTCACAGATATCGACCCTTTTGAATACGAAGAGGACGTGGCCCTCAAAATGATTGGTGTAAACGATGAAATTGGAGATGTTGATGCAATAATCATCCCTGGAACCCGTAACTCAACAGAGGACATGTTTGCACTGCGTGAAAGCGGACTTGCCGACAAAATCATTGAAAAGTCATCTGAAATTCCGATTGTTGGAATATGCGGAGGATTGCAGATACTGGGAAATGTCATTCATGATGATGATAAACGGGAATCAAAGCACGGTACCGTCAAAGGTCTGGGATTGCTTGACATTGAATCCGAGTTTTCAAGGGCAGGTAAAATCGTTACACAATCCGTTGCAACAATTCCTTCAAAAATCGATGGAATTGCAGGAGAAATATTTAAAAACATAGCTGGTGAAAGCGTAACAGGTTATGAAATACACGAGGGAACAACAGAACTTAAATCATCATGTGCCCTTTTAGACATTACAAAAGGTCAGGGAAATAATGATGATGGATTAATTGATGGAGCAAGTAATGGAAATGCATTCGCAACATATTTCCATGGAATATTCCACAACTACAACTTCAGAAGGGAATTTTTAAATTATATTCGAGTCAAAAAAGGCCTTGAGGCTAAATGCGGTGAAGACCCTTATGAAACTCAAAAGGACTATTCCCTAAACAGACTTGCCGAAATCGTTGAGGAACACCTCGACATGGAAACAATTGACAGACTATTGTTTGAATAGGTTTAAATCTTATTTTTTGTATGCTTTGCCCAAACCTTTTCGTTGTCACTTGCAGAAACCTTGTTATCAGCCATCACACCGACCAGATCATGTGCAACATAAGGTTCCTCAAGGTAGGCAATATCATCACTGGTTAATGTCAATTCTACTGAATTCACAGCACCTTCAACATGATGGGGTTTTGTTGCCCCAACAATTGGAGAGGTGACCTTTGTAAGTAACCATGAAAGCGAAACTTCAGTCATTGACACGTCATAATCATTGGCCAATTCATTAACCCTTTTGATAATTTCCAAATCCTGAGATTCACTTGATTTATATTTTAAATCAGCATAAAAATCTTCTTTTAATCTTTTAGACTCACTTCCAGGCATCCTTGATAATCTGCCTGATGCAAGTGCACTATATGGGGTTGTTGCAATATTGTCCGCCTGACATAATGGAATCATTTCACGTTCCTCTTCCCTGAAAATCAGATTATAATGACCCTGAATGGATACGAATCTGGAAAAGCCTTCACTGTCAGCCAAAGCATTAGCCTTTGCAAGTTGCCATGCAAAACAATTGGAAATGCCTATATATTTGACCTTGCCCTCTTCAATCACTTCATTGAGACCCTCTAAAATATCATACAATGGAGTGTTATAATCCCACATATGATAGATATACAGATCAATATAATCCAATCCCAAATTGCTTAGGCTTTTATCAACCATGTTGTGAATATGCTGCTGTCCGGTGACATTATTCTTAATGTCCTCTTCTGAACGTGGTAAAAACTTAGTTGCAACAACTATCTCATCCCTTGCTGCATTTTCACGTATGGCACGGCCAACATACTGTTCGGATGTTCCATTCTGATAACCGATTGCTGTATCAAAGAAGTTTATTCCGTTATCCAGTCCTTTATTGATAATTTCGATTGATTCCTCTTCAGGCAATGTCCAGGTGTGCATTCCGTTATTCGGATCACCAAATCCCATACATCCCATACATATCCTACTAACTTTCAAATTTGAGTTTCCAAGTCTTGTATATTGCATATTAATCCTTCCTCATCACATAAAACACATAACTGTAATCTTCATTATTATTCCTATAGAAACTTATTTCCTTTCGCAATTGCTTGACAAAATCATTAGCTGATTTATCTGAACTTAACTGATTCAAATTTTTCTCCAATTTATTATAATAATTATTCCAATCATTTTTTGGAACAATTACATAATCAATGAACTCATAACCAGACTTTTCAATCACTTCAATTTTATTTTCAATAGTATCCACTTCAGAGTAGATGTTTTTCCAAAAGTTCCTACTTTCAGCAGACGGTTTTTTAAGCCAGGAAATATCAGAAACTATCATATAACCATTAGACTTTAAAAGTCTTTTCCACTCAATCAAACCTTTCTCAAAACCGATTATTTCAATTCCCGCTTCACAAAAAACCAAATCAAATTCCTCATTGGCAAAATCAGGGTCATTCATATCCATTTCATAAGCAAATACCCTGTCCTGCAAATTGTTTTCCTTGATTTTTTCATCCAAACTATCCTTATAATGTTTGAACAGGTCAAATCCTTCAACAGTTGAATTTTTAAAGCGATTTGCCAAAAGTATTGTTGATGAACCTACACCACAGGCAATGTCCAACATGTTCAATTCTTCATCAACATTAAAATCAGTTCTATCCAATGCTTCAAGCGTCGTATCTTCACTTCCAGGAGACAGTCTGTCCAAACCCTCATAAGCGATGTAAAAATATAGCGGTATTTCCATAATTTAATTATTGAATTTAAAAATATTAAAAAGTATAGGAAAAGGTTATTTCATTTCCTTTTCCCAAACTCTGATTGTATTAATATTTGCCTTATCGGCCAATTCTTCCATTGTTTTAATTTCATCATCGGTTAACTCGATGTTTATAGCATCGGCTGCATCCTCAACGTGATGTACCTTTGTAGCACCAATGATTGTATCAGGAGTGTTTATGACACTAGTATACTCCTTCGTATCCGCATTGGGAGATGTCGGAAAGGCAGTGGCCATTTTTCTTTTGGTAATTCAAATATCAGGTACAGGAGGAATCTATCCTGTTGAAATCATGGCCCCATTCTTTAATGTAATGAATCCATACCTTCCTATGACATATGCAATAACATTGATACGTGAAGCACAACTGGGAGTAATCTGGCCAAACTACATTCCGGCATTAGTCATACTGTTTGCAATTGCAATCATAACAGTTATCGTTTCAATACTGGTTAAGGAAAGGGCAGACAGGATTACCCACTACTTCGAAAACCGTTTAGAAGACAGTGGACTCTTTTAAAAAAAAACTATTAAAGATTTAATCCAGCTAATGGATTAAAATCTTTTTCTCTTATTTTTAGAAAAATTTAAAAAAAAGTTTAGTAGAAGCATCACATCTACTTAAAATGCAACAGCTTCTACTTTGTTGTTTTTGTTGAATTCGTTTAATTTGGACATTAAGTCATTGTTTTTTATGTTGCTTGAGTCTTTTGCCCAGATTGCTACGATGTATTCTTTTCCATCTGCTTTTACGACTTCACTTACACCATGGGTTGCGTGGTCATAGTCTGTGAATTTTACGATGTTGTCGGATCCGACATCAACTTTCATGTCATTGTCACAGATTAGGTATTCCCTACCGTCGTGGTGGATTAGTCCGTCGAGAATGTCGTCGTTTACCATGTCATCGTATCTGTCGTCGTTTACGTTTTGGAAGACCATCATTCCGCTGTCCTGATTGCCGTTTGCGTATACGGAATAATACTCGCTTTGGTATAAATTCTTGTAGTCCTTGTTTACGTCAAAACTGTTTACTGATGCAGCACATGCGCCTCCAATGAGAAGTGCTGAAACCAGCAGTGCGAATAATATTTTTTTGATATCCCTAGTAATCACCTAATAATTGAGAAGAAAATGTTAATCAACATTTGCCCCTCACAAGTACAATTAATTATATGAAAAAGATAGTATATAAAGTTTTTCGAGTGCAAGTGCTCACTTACACTTTAAATTGTAAAAATAAGAACAATTAGCCAATTAATTATCAAAAAAATATTATTACATGCCATAACCAACATCAACAACTAAATACCTCATGGCAGAAATTCAGTAAATACAATTAAAAACAACAAAAAGAAAAAAAAATAATATAGATTATCCATAAAGACATAACAGAAGAGTTGGTTATGTAACTTACTGCATAACTTCATAATATACTGGAGGATTAATAATAAATGAATAAAACTATTAAGGAACACTCATGGATTCCACTAATACTGGTGGCCTGTGCTTCATTCATTATAACATTGGACAGCACATTCATGAACGTTAGTATCTCTCAGGTTGTTGCTGATTTGAATACTAATGTCAGCACTATTCAGCTGATAATGTCCTTTTATACCCTCATCACTGCCGCATTCATGCTTTTAAGTGCAAAGCTTCAGGACATAGTCGGTAAAAAGAGACTGTTTTTAATCGGTGCCGTACTTTATGGTATAGGCACAACCATTGCCGCAATAAGTACAAGTGACACAATGCTGTTTATAGGATGGGCGGTGATAGAAGGTCTTGCGGGAGCATTAATGACCCCTGCCACAGTTTCCATTATAAGCGGAACATATTCTGGTGAAAGACGTACATTTGCTTTGGCAATTGAAAGTGTGATGGTTGCACTTTCAGCGGCTGTCGGTCCGATTTTCGGCGGAATCATGACAACATTTCTATCCTGGAGGTACGGATTTGCATGTGAATTAATCATCGTCGTATTTATTTTAGCAATGCAAAATAAAATACCTAACTTCGAACCTACCGAATCCAAAGACGATTTGGATATTGCCGGAACTATAATATCATTCATAGGTCTTGTCTTATTTGTTTTAGGTGTTTTAATGCTGAGTGATTATAATACTACTATTGTAATTATTTTGGGCTTAATTGTATTGGCAATCTTTGTACTGTTTGAAATCAGAAGAAAAAGAAACGGCAAAGTGCCATTGCTTGACATGGACTTATTCAAAGACAAAAACTTACGTGTAGGATCCGCCATTATACTATTATCTTATATTGTGATGGGAGGAGGTTTGTTTGCGGTTTCCGTGTTTTTACAAACCGTTTTAAAATTAAATGCATTCGATACCGGTTTGACCACACTCCCGTTGACCGTCGGTTTGCTTATTTTTGCAATGGCCGCTCCAAGTTTGACCTCAAAATTGAATCATAAGACCATAATGGCAATAGGAAGCATAATATCAATAATAGGATGTTTGTTTTTACTCAATGAATTTTATCTGGAAACAACAATGCTAGAATTAATGCCGGGAATGTTCATACTTGGGGCAGGACTTGGGTTTATAATGTCTTTAAGTACTGACATTTCATTAACCAATATTCCCGAAGAAAGTCAAAACAACGCATCAGGTATTACTACAACAGGCCAGACATTAGGTGAATCAATGGGTACCGCAATTATTGGAATAATCCTAGTTCTTGGAGTTATTGGAGGAATTATTGATGCAATCGATACCTACGCACCCGAACATATAGATGATGTGCAACTGTATGATGACATCTATGAAGATTTCCAAAAAGTTGGAAATGTTGATGACCTAAAAGCATATAATAGCACTGTTGTGCATGCTGCAGACCTCATTGTTCAGAATGCAATGGGATTCGTAATGGTAGTAACGACTGCCATGATGGGAATTATCCTTGCTTTGACATTCAGGCTTGATGAGAGAAAAATTCAATGAGATTTATCTCTCATTTACTTTTTAATTGAACTTTCAAGAAAATCAAATATTTAATAATCAGTTAATTTAGATAATTACATAACATATACTTTCAAAAGAGACTTAACATTTGATGAGGTTTGAGGAAAATGATGAAATCAAATAATGGAAGATGGCAGTTGTGGTATAATAGAATTTTACCATATCTGATATTATTGGACTTCATACTGATAACAGTTTCACTTATCCTGGATGTTTCAAAACCTACACTGGCCAACATTGAACATTTTGACCTTTTTGTCTGTATAATCCTTTTGGGAGAATTCTTTTTTTGTTTATTTAAGGCACCGTCAAAGAAAAAGTTCCTACTTAATATCGGATATAGGGACATAACCCCCTCAGACATATAATGAAAAAATTCTGACAATGATTCTGATTCTGATTGGAATAGTCATATTTTCAACAATTACGGCGGCCATATCATCATATCTAACAGATACCATGTTGGAAAATGGTGACAACGGCATACATTCGAAACTTTTAAAAAAGAAAAAAAGAAAATTAATGAGAGATAAACCCTCATTGTTTTTTAACATTAGCATTCTGCAACCGTAATGTTAAAATGAATATAATACCCATAATGACGGCTGTAATCTGCATTACAAAAGCCATAGCATCCTGGATAATCATATCTACAATTTGAACAACGGTATGATCTGATTTAACATCGTTTATATTGCCCACTTTTTGGAACTGTTCTAAAACTTGTAATTTGAATGCATCATCTCCTGAGTGATCAGGTGCATAAACATCTACGGCATGGGAAACACCACCCATAACTCCTAAAATTAGAATAATACCTATGATTGCTGTACCCATTGATTCACCCAATGACATACCTGTTGAATTGACCCCAGATGCATTGTTTTGACTTTCATTAGGGATATTGGCTAGAGAAATATCAGTACATAAAGCCATGAGGAATCCAAGTCCAGAACCTAATATAAAGAGTCCAGGGATTAAATTATAAATTGTTGTATCCAGTCTGAATTGATAGCTTAAAAACAGACAACCGGCGATTGCCAATATACATCCTATTGCCATAACAACCTTATGGCTAAATTTGCTAGTTAAACTTGGAGCCAAAATTGCAAAAATAAGCAGACCTATAGTCATTGGAAGAGTGATTAAACCAGTATTGAAAGCATTTAACTGCAATACACTTTGTAAATAAAGTGAAACTGCAAACAATGCCCCTCCCATTGAAAGGTAACTTAATAACAAAATAATAGTTCCAGTACGTAAGTTTCTGTCTTTGAATAAATCAATATCAAGCAATGGCACTTGACCATTCCTTTTCCTTCTAATTTCAAAGTATGCAAATGCTGCCAATATAATTATTGCCAGTACAATTTCAACAATACTTGTATTAAAATCTTTGGATAATGATAAAATACCTAGAACTAACAATACAAGACCTATTAATGAAATTATAGCACCAGTAATATCCAAATCACTCCTAGATTCAGTAGGTGCAAAATCAGGTATTCTATTTCTAAAGATCAAAATAAGGAATACAACCACCAATTCTACCGCAAATCCGTATCTCCAACTGAAAAATGTTGTCATGACCCCTCCGAAGAGCGGACCTACTGCAGACGCAACTGCACCCATCACACCCACAATCGCCAAAGCAACAGTACGTTTTTCACCGGAATATGATCCACTTACCAGGGAAACGGTAGCAGGCACCATTAATGCTCCGGCAACACCTTCTATTACTGCCCATCCAATAAATAACATTGTGGAACTAGTACTTACTGCAGCTGTAAATGTACCAACACCATAAAGTGCAGCACCAATTAAGAACAGCTTCTTTTTACCTACAATATCCTGAAGCTTTGCACTTAAAAGCATGAATGCCGCAGTGATAAGAGTATAGAATGACATGGTCATTTGAATGGTACTAACATCAGTATTCAAATCAGCAACAACCTGAGAAATACTTACATTCATGAATGTAGCGTCCAAAGCTATAATAAAGGAAGCCAAAGCAATCACTATCAGTGGAAGCCAAGAGTTTTCCTTAACAGTTTCATTCATTTTTATAAATCCTCCAATTTTTGATAATCATGTATAATAATATACATTGTAAATTTATCTTTGTATTTTTTAATATAGTTTTGGAAAACTATACAAAATGAAACATAATTTAAACATTATTTTAATGTCATTTAAAAAAAATGTTATCATGATTACTTTAACCATTACCATGAGTAATTAAAGACATTCAAAAAATGCAATATAGATATTACATTTTTTTTAAACAACAATTTATAATATAAGAAAAAACATAATTATAAATATGCAAATTATCGAAATTGTCTGCGAGTTACTTATTCCAATTTTAGTTTTTGGTGCGGTATTTGCAGTTGGGGAGATTATTTATAAAAAATTAGTTAACAGCAACAGTAGAATTTTAAATCCACAGGAGTATTTTCCAGAACAGGAACTTGAAACATTAAGACAGGTTTATTATCTAGTGATGATGTTGATCTTCTTTATTTTCATACTATACATCATGGTATTTGAAGGAGAGCAGTTACTTCCGATTTTGGTTTTACAAATCATCCTATCTTTATATATTGCTTTAAGATTGGATTATAGTTCATGGAACAACAGAATACTTTTCTTCCTGCTGGTGCCTTATGAAGCCGTAATATTGCTCGTTTATAATAGTCACCTTACACTTTGGCCGATATATCTAATTCACGTTCTCGTTTATGCATATTTCATGAAGGTATATTTTGGCAAATTCAGAAAATATACCGAGACAAACGGCCTTGGAATTACAATCATACTATTATTTTCCATAGTAGTTTTCAGCTTTATTGTCACACTATTTGCAGAGGGCGTTGAACCATTAGATGCCATAGTCATGGTTTCAAATGCATTTACAAGTAACGGTTATGCTGTACTTGGTAGCACAGGCATTGGTAAATTGACAAGTATTCTTTTGGTTTGGGGCGGATACACAATATCAGGTGTAGGTACTGCAACATTAACCGCCGCAATTATATTAAGGCGTAATAAAAAACGTGAAAAAGAGTTAAACGAACGTTTGGATAAATTGGAATCACTAATTAAAAATAATAAAGATATGGATTAATATTTTCCACATCTTTTTTTGTTTATTTATTTATTTTTTTTAATTCTGCTAAATTCTCTTTTAACAGTTTATAGATATTTTCCGCACCGACAATATCATCATCACTGACCTTCCAGCTTGAAGGGTACAAAATGAACGGTTTGGACTGGTCTCCACCGGCTCCACCATGGCTTCCGACCAATTCCTCAAATGCACACACCTCATCAGCTTCCTCATCATAGAAACTGTTAACCAGGATGTCCGGTGTATGTTCAAAGGAGCTGGTTCTTTTTAAATGTCTGACGATGTTGTCCCCAAATCCTTCAAGAGGATTTTCACCATCAATTTCACCACTGTCAAGATAGTATGTTCCATTTTTACCTATAGCCAGGTCCCCATGTTCCTGGGATTTGACCAAAATAAAACCAACATACTCATTGTTAACGATTCCCGGAATCAGTTCAGGGAAATAACCGTTAAGTTCCTCATATGTGAGTCTTTTACTCCATTGGGTCAGATAAATCATTGCAAGGTTACCTGAAGCCAGAACAATTACTTCAGAGTCACTTAATTCCTGTGCCTCTTTTTTCTCTTTTTCAATTTTTTTCTCTTTTCTTGCAAATGGAGTATAGTCCGCTACGAAGTGGTCATCATTTGAAGTCATTTTTGCAAACACAGTCATATCTTCCGGCAACAGTGATTTGACAAAGTCCTCAAAGGTCTGACCGTATCTTTGGGTGAATGTGGCACCGTTTGTCTGACCGTGGTCTGATTGAATCACAAATTGATAGTCCCTAGGACAATACCTGTTTGCTTCGGTCAGGTGCCTGATTTGCTCGTCCATTTGCCTTAAGGCAATCCATGCGTCACTGTCCCGGACTCCGGAGTGGTGCGCTATTTCATCATAACCAAGGTATGTTGAGTATGCAACATCAACATCCCCTACCATCATATCCCCAATCAATGTGGAAGTGTTGATTTCCCTCATAAAGACATTTGTAGCTGCCCTTGTTGGAATGTACATTATTCCACGTTTTATTCTTGGCCTGACGTTTCTTATTGAATGTGTGATTTGTGACCAGATTTCACGTACAATATCTGCAAGAAACAAGGCAATTATACGTGCAAAATTGCTCGGATTTGAAAATACTGAATACCATGCCTTATTGTAAAGTTTCCCAAAGTCCATAATCTTACTGAATGTAAATATCACATTGTCAGTATCCCCTGAGAACAAATTGGATCTGCTTGCCCCATTATCCACGAGCAATCCGTCTCCATTTGAAATCCTCTTTTCCAATTCCGGCACTTTAGTGATTCCTGAACATTGCATCATCTGATTGCCGTTGCTTTTTTCTATCCATCTGAATGCAACAATGCCCTCATTGTTTCCATGAAGAATTCCCGCCTGGCTTGCACCGGTTTGGGAAGAGAGATCTGTTTCCCACATTCTAAGATTGTAATCATTGCCCTCAATCATTTCTTTCATGGTAGGCATGTCCCCTCTTTCGACCGCTTCACGTAAAACTTCATAGGCAAGCCCGTCAATTTCAACAATTATCACTCCCGGATAATCCTTGACGTCACTTTTTCTTTTCTTTTCCGCATCATTAAAAACAGCACGATAATATGAACTGTCATCATTGATTGTTATTAATGAAGACAGTATGGTAGTAACGGCAGCCATTCCTATTGGTGCAAGAATCAGTGCAGCCCCCTTAATTTGAATTCCAAACATTGGTGCAAAAATCTGAAGAAGCAACCCATTCAGAATTAATGTTCCTACACCAAATGTTAAAACCAGAAACGGCATGGCTATTCTTGTTAGAATTGGCCAGAGCAATGCATTAACTAAACTGATAAATATCACTAAAAGCATTATGTCACCAGAGTGGCTGATTTCAACACCCAGTTCCAAATAGCTTATCAGATATAATCCTATGACATTTCCAATAAATACAATTAAACTTCTTTTCAGACTCCTTTTAGGAATTTGTTTTCCATTAATAATTTCCATAGTAATCGCATCCTTTATTTCATATTGGCAATTTTCCAGTGTACTGCTCTACTTTAGATTTTGCATCATTCAAATTCAATCCGGTTTTATCTTCTATTGTGGATTGAATGCCACTTAAATTAGTGTTGTTTGCTAAATCACTTGCTTTTGATTTCAAATCATCAGTCATATTTTCCACTTTGGATAACGTTTTGTTTAAACCAGGTTTTTCATGATAGACATTTTTGTACTCAACAGATTTTGCCATATGAACTGCAATATCCTTGTCCTTACAGCAGATTAGAATATTGTCGTGAGTTGTTTGATTGGATAACGGTATGCAATAGAATTTACCGTTGTAATTTACTTTAATGAGACTAAATACATGAACCTCCAACAGTTCATCAGCATTTATCACATAGCATGTAAACCCGTCAATATTCTGCTTTTCTCCATTTGTTACAATTTTGTTCAGGGAATTGAACCCCATTTCGGATGCCCTGATGAGACTGTCATCCTCGTAACTGTTGTATGTAACAAGCAATCCCTTGTCCCAATTCCAGACTTTAACACTTTCAATATCACCATCAAACTTGGTTTTATTGGCCGGAATGTCTATAGTTGTTCCATTTGGAGTTATTTCAACCCTTTCATAATTCTGTGAAGTCAGAACTACAAAAAGAATTCCTCCCACAATGATTAAGATAATTATTGCAATTATAATAATTTTTTTATTATCCATTTATCGTACCTCAATGTTTAAGATTAATAATTAATTTTCAGATTTTGCCATAAAATATTCACATATTTCAAATGAATGAAACACCCAAATCTTAATTGAATATTGTATTTAATAATATTTAAAGAAAATTATTTTAAAAATTCAAATCTTAAATCATTTAAACAAATATAAATAGTATTTTTTAGATAAATTACTAATGTCTCTTTAAAGAGTATTTTAAAAAAAAAATTATAGGTGAAAATATGGATATAATAGAAATAATTAAGGACTCCTTTGTATTTCCATCAACCGATATAAAGACACTTTTAATTTATGTCGTGTTATCTGTGGTGGCAGCGGCATTTTGTATTTTTGGAACAATAATGTATGCAATGGGAATTGCTGTTCCTGAGCTTTTCATGTGGGGTGGAATTGCGATTGTGATTTCACTGTTAATCGGATGGGTACTGTCAGGTTATCTGATAACCGTCATCAAGTCAGGTATTGAAATGGATGAAAATGTTCCCCAATTCGTATGGTGGGATAATTTCATCACAGGTTTTGACAGTTTCATTGTTGCAATCGTCTATTTTTTAATTCCGGCTTTCATTGTTGTGGTTGTGGGTTATCTTTCACACATTTTCGAAAACCTAGCAATAATTGCACATGAAATCAGTTCACAAGCATGGTTAACTTATTTAGGATCTACAATTGTCATAACCGATGCATTATCACATGCACTTGTAAATCTGTTGATTGGTTTAACATTCACTTTAACTGTTGCAGTGGTGGTATTTGTAATCTTTTCATTCATCCAATGCATGGCTGAAGCAAGATTGGCTAATACAGGCAGTTTAGGTGAAGCATTAAACGTTTTCGAAGCTGCAAAAGACATAAAAAGAATTGGTATACTTAAAGTAGTAGCAGTGATCATATTGGTCATTATAATTGTCGGAATCGTTGGTGCTGTTTTATCAGCTATCACTAACCTTGTACCGATTTTATCAATTCTTTCAGTTTTCGTAACACCATACATGGCAATCTTTGCTCAAAGAGCCGTTGGATTGTTATATTCTGATATAGCTTAATTTTTTAAGCTATATTTTTTTCTATTTTTTATTTTTTTTATTTTTTTTGCAGAATTTTAGAAATTCTTAATTTCAAATGAATTTAACCATAAAAATAAATACTGAAAACAATAAAAACCTATATTGTAAAAAGTATTTTGCTTTTTAGGTTTTAACATTTTTCACTTGAAAAAGTGAGCAAAACAATTTTTAGGAGGAAAAAACATGGAACAAAATAAAATCGCAGGAATATTATCCATAATTTTAGGATTAATTTTTATAATTTTCCCTGTTATTAGTACCGGATTAGTTTCCATACTGATTGGAGTAAGTTTAGTATTCTTAGGAATAGCATCCTTATTATCCGGATTTTCAGCATTTAATGTTATTGTTGGAATTCTTGCTATCATATTTGGATTATTATTTATATTCAACATCAGCGCATTATCATTCCTATTAGGAATACAGTTCTATATCATTGGAATTATTATTGTGTTATTAGGTATTTCAGGTCTGTTTACAAGCGGCTCATCAAAAATCCTTTCAATATTTATAATAATCTTAGGTATTGTGCCATTCATCCTTGGAGCATTATCATTAGCTACTCCATTATTCGCAGCAATACTAATAGGTATAACTTTAATAGTTGAAGGTATAAGCTTATACATTGCAGAATAAACATTAAGCAATCTTTTCGATTGCTTTTATTTTTTTTAACTCTTTTTATTTTATTTTTAATAGAATTGTAACTTTTTTTGATATTCAAACCCTGATACCAAAAACAAAGAAACATTATTATATATATCTCCTGCCGGAAATACTGTAATGAAAAATATCTCACACGCCCAAGGTATGTTTGAACAAAAAGATGACGGAAGATGCGTATTTCTATACCTGGCAAACGAGACACTAGTAGAGATAGATGCTCCAAATGAAAAATTAATCGAAGAAGTAATTGGCAAATGATCCAATTACCTTTTTTTCTTTTTTTACACCAACAAAACCAATACACTATTCAAAAAAACTTAAAATATAACATATCCCATGCAATATTTTTTAAAGAATAACATATAAACATAATAGCATGTACAGTTTTTTAATATGTTTTTTAGCATTGATTGCATCATATTTCATTTATGGGAAATTTATTGAAAGGATCAGTGGTGTTGATGAAACCCGCCAAACACCTGCATATAAACTGCAGGATGGCGTCGATTATATGCCAATGCCCAAAATTAAGAGTTTTTTAGTCCATTTCTTAAATATTGCAGGTTTGGGACCGATATTTGGAGCAATTCAAGGTGCACTGTTTGGCCCTGCCGCTTTCGTATGGATCACATTAGGTACAATATTCATTGGTTCTGTCCATGATTTCTTCTCAGGATACCTGTCCCTCAGAAATGACGGATTAACACTGCCGAACATTATTTCAAAGTATTTGGGAAGTAAAGTCCAAAAGTTCATGGCAGTTGTCATCATAATTACAGGAATTCTTGTTGCGGCAACATTTGCAAAAGGAGCTGCGGAGTTACTTAACAGTTTAACCAATATCAACGTACTCCTATTGACAGCAATAATATTCCTTTATTTCCTGATTGCAACAGTATTTCCGGTTGATAAAATAATTGGAAAGATATATCCTGTTTTTGGAGCGTTACTACTGATTATGATAATAATGATGACAGGAGCATTGATTTTAAATCCCGCATACACCATCCCAGAGTTTACAACACAAGGACTGTACCTAACTGATAAAAGCATTTTCCCGTATCTATTTGTAACCATTGCATGCGGAGCCATTTCAGGTTTTCATGCATCCCAGTCACCGATTGTTGCAAGATGCATTGAAAATGAATTGGATGCCCGACCGGTGTTTTTCGGTTCAATGGTTCTGGAAGGTCTTGTTGCACTCTGTTGGGCGGCAATTGCAATGGCATTCTTCCACGGTCAGCCACAGCTGGCAGCAATATATAGTGCCACACCTTCAGTGGCCGTCTATGAAATGGCACAAACATTAGTCGGACCAATAGGTTTGGTTTTAACAATAATTGGAATAGTTATCTGTCCAATTACATCAGGAGACACTTCACTTAGAAGCTCAAGAATAACTATTGCCGATGAACTCCATCTTAATCATGAAAAACTTATTTCAAGACTGAAAACAGCAATTCCGTTATTTTTAATTTCCTTTGCTTTGACTTTTATTGATTTCAGTTTGATCTGGAGATATTTTGCATGGTCTCAACTGATAGTGGCGATGATAGTATTATATGCTGCAAGCGTTTATTTAATCCAAAAAGAAAAACCATACATTATTGCATTACTTCCAGCAACTGTTTGTACATTAATTGCATTTGGATACATACTGCAGGCACCTGAAGGCTTAAGACTGCCTTCAATGATTGCTAATGTGATATCCGTTATTTTAACTGCCATTGTTACGGCAGCATTTCTCAAAAAATATAAATAATTACTTAAACAATTTTTCAGGATTGTTTAAATATTTTTCAACTTTTTCATAAAACAGTTTGAAATGCCATCCGAAGATGAAAACATGACTGGCAGTTAATGAAATTGGAATTTTACCGTCAGTCAATCTTCCCCAACTAATTACAGGCATGATTTGATTTGGACTTGCAATAATGTTTGTCATTGCATCAAAATCAAGCCATGGAATACATGACAAGTTCGCAATAGGTTCCTCATCCCTTTTCATTGGTTCAACCAAAATATTGATTATCTTCAATGTTTTTCTTCTTATTTTCAACGTAATTATTCCATTCATGAATATTTTTAAATTCACTGACCGGTTTAAATTCAATTTCCCCATACTTAATTTACCAAAAAAATTGCTTGATCTGTTTTTAGTTTACAGCTTTTGCTGAAAATTTAATGAAATAACATTATCGTCATCTATTATTTTATTTTTACTCATATTTAAATCAAATGAGCGGTCAGTTGAAAAGCAACAATCTTAAGCTAAATTTTCTATTTAAACAGGAGTTCATTCAAATTTAATTTCAATGATTCAAATTTCCATTATTGGAGAATATTATTATCAAAACAAAATAGTTAAATATGGTAAAGTACAAATAATTATTTTTAATTAAATAAAATTCAATGGGCCCGTAGCTCAGTCTGGCAGAGCGCTTGGCTCTTAACCTTGATGTCGCGGGTTCAATTCCCGTCGGGCCCATTTCAATACTCTTTTTATAATGTAAAATATAGTTTATAATGACACAATATTTAATTTTAATAGTTTTACTTTCTTGAAACTTCAATTCAATGAAAATAACTTAAAAAGGGAATAAATGGAGAACAGTTTAAGGCAGTGCCAAAATTATTTCATTTTATTTATTATACATCCACAATATCCTTCTTATTCTTAATAAACAGTATAGTTATTGTCAATAGAATCACTGTTATTATTATCATCATCAAAGAAGTCATGCTAAATGAATTAACGGAAATCTGATTATGGGTAATGTTTCCGTTTGCCAAGATTTGCATTATAACAACCGTAACTGATGAACCGATTGCACCTATAACCTGTCTTGCAGTATTGTTGATTGCAGTTGCATCCTCAACATCACCTGCCACAACACTCATTGCCCATGTGATTGCCGGAGATAATCCGAGTCCGCAGCCAATTCCCCTGATTAACTGAGTGATTAAAAGATATTCAAATGTTGAGTTCATATTATATGTCATCATAGCGGCAAATCCGATTATATTTAAAACTGATGAAGCTATCAAAACAGGTTTTATTCCAATCTTATCTGCCATTACCGGACTTAAGAAATTGAACACTATCATGATTAATGCTGACGGAAACAAAATGAGTCCTGATTCTGTTGGGGAGTAATATGCTACACTTTGAACAAACAGAGGTACCATCACATTGATTCCACACATTACAAAGTAAAGTAATGCTGCAAAAACAGTCCCAGAGACAAAATACTTATTTTTAAGAACATTCAAGTTAATCAGCGGCTTTTCAATTTTGTTTTGACGTTTGACAAATATCCCCAATGTGATAACACCAATAACAATCGGCAAAATTACATGAGTTAAGCTGAATGCGAATTCGGCAATATTTGAAAAGCCTATCATCAAACCTGCACAGAACAGTATTGACAATATCAAAGATGTAAAATCCAATGGATAATCTTGGGTTTCAAGTTCAAATTTGACAAACAGGACTGCTAAAATTAAGATTACAAATGTTATTATAGCTAAAAATTCAAAAATAACTCTCCAATTATACAAATCAATTATGATTCCTCCCATTGTCGGACCCATTGCAGGCACTATTCCTACAAGAAATCCCATCAATCCCATGAAAAATGCCCATTTTTCTTCAGGCATGATTCTGAAAATCAATATCTGACCTATCGGCATTAGAATACCTGTTCCCATAGCTTCCAGGATTCTTCCAACAATCAACATTTCAAAGCTTTTTGATAAAAAACAAAGTACTGACCCGATTATGAATAACACAAGTGATGTTGTCAGTATCGTTTTAATCTTGAATCTTTTTGTGATATATGCAGTTGGTGGAATCATCACTCCAAGCACCAGCAGAAACACGGAGTATGTCCATTGTACAGTTGCAGAAGATACTGAGAAATCCGCCATATAATATGGTAGACTTGTTGTTACAATGCTTTGCGATATCAATGTGACTGCAGAAGCCATTATGAGTATAATTAATGTTACTAATCCGTTTTTATTTTCAAATTCCATATAATTTTTCCTTGTGAAACCAGTAATCTAAAAATTATTATCTAGACAAAAAATTTATTATTTTTAAAATTTAAATGTTTTGGAAAAAATATAACATCTAACGAATTAATAATGACTAATTCAAAATAATGAACTTTAAGTTGGTTAGGTGATGGTTTATAATTGATTTCAAATATTTAAACTTAAATGCATAATTAGGAGGTTATATTTTTTCAATTATTGAAACCAGTTTTGTTGCATGACTTTTTGCTTTTTCTTTAATTTTGTCAATCTCATCAGGATTGGTCCTTAATTCGAATGAAACACCACCTGTAAATACGTAATCCGCAAATTCCATCCCGCAAAGTCCACACATTGATTTGATTGGTGGGAGATATTCTTCAATCTCATAACCCATTATTCCATCCTTTTGATAGGCTTCTTCAGGTGCACCTGCGGTAAATGAAGCGATTAATTTTTTTCCTTGGAGTTTATCACCGGTTGATCCGTGTGACCATCCGTGCTCGAATGTGTCTTCCATCCATTTGTTCATGATGGAAGGCATTCCATACCAAAATAGTGGGAACTGCAATACGATTATATATCATGAAAGAATTCTATAACCTATTTGAATGAAATGACTTGGCAGATATGCAATTATTCATCCTTTTGATAGTCAATAATCGCAAATATCCTTTTGATGCTTGAAAATGAAGTTTCAATGGAGGCCATAGAGGTACTTAGTTTTTTAATAGGCTTATTCAGTAATTGTCCATACATGATAACTGCCAATAGAGTTCCCAGCTGAATCTCATTAACTGATAAGAAGTAAATCCCTGCCATATAAACAGTTATGGTACTTATATTTGTTAAAAAGGTTGTAACAGGCACCATGACATTAGTGACATTTTTGGATTTAGTATAATAGTCAATTACAGTCTGATTGAGTTTTTCAAATCCTTTTTCATGGAATGAATCACGATTTGAGAGACCCCTTTCAAAATTGCCCATCAATCTTCCTAAATGCTTTTGATGACCGTCGTAGTAATTTCTAGATTTATAGTCACATAAATAGAATGCAATGGCATAAATCGGCAATATCGCAATATATACCAGGCTCAATCTAAAGTCTGTCATCAACATCAATACAATTACAAGGATTATTGATAGGATTTGCGCATAAATATCAGAAAAGCGGGAAGAGACAAACTCACGGATGTTCATCACGTCGTTGTTTAATCTAGAAAAGATGAGACCCTTTGAATTTTCTTTAATGTATTGTGAACCAATAGCATCGATCTTATCAAATAATTTCATTCTTAAATTATATGCCACCTTTTCGCCAATAGTTCCCATGATTTTCTTTGTAGGTATTGTTAAGAGATATCCTCCTGAATATAATAAAATCAATATGGCAAGATTAGTGTAGACAGTAGGGTCGTTGAATGTATTTGAATTAGAAAGCAATAAATCAGCAGTCTTTCCTGCAACTTTAGGGGCATAAACCATACACAAGGTAGATACCGTAAGCAAAATCATTGATATTGTTATTTTGGTCCGGTCGTCTTTTAATATGTCAGTGAATTTGTCCAAGATTTCGTTTCTTTCAGCCCATATGCCCTTATCCTCCCAGGCAATATCCTCCTCAACAATTTCTATTTCTTTTGGAATATCATTTGTATTTTTGGAGTCTATGATTTTATCTTCAATAGTCAGGACTTCCTCTAAACGCACTGAAGTGGCATATGCACGTGGCCACCTGTCAATCAATGCTGGAATAGGACCCAAGGTACCAATGAAGTAGGCAATATACATTAAAATAATGAATGAGTCAAATACGCTGTCTGTTTCAAAGCCGATTGTGTATCCGGAATTAACCATTGCCAAGGTAATCAAAACAATGAAATATAAACCCCACATTAACAGCGGCCCCAGGTAATATTGACTAGAAATATACTTAACGTTTTTATCATATGAATTCTCACATGCCTTTTCAAATTCAGCCTCATACTCCTGTTTGTTATATGGGATTTTATCAGCTATATCACTGATTTTAGATAGGAATAACTGGTTTAGCATTCCGTATGTCTTTTTAGCTCTGAAAAATATTTCTACAATTTTTTTCATTCTCAAAATTATAATCATGGAAATAATAGCAATCAATACCAAGAAAAATATCGCATAAGACGTATCAATCAATGCTATTTCATATACGACTGCTATGAATGTAACGGGAATCAGAATTAATTGTTCGAGTATTATCACTAAAAATCCCTGTTCTGAAGACATACCTCTAGTTGACCTAGTAGTTAGCCCTGAAATTTTAAATTGAGCAATTTCCTCATCAGGCAGGTTCATCAGAATATGAAATATTTTCTCACGAATTTTATATGCTGCATTTGAAGCCACTCTTGTTGAGAGTAAAGAAACCGCATAAAGGGCAATCATTGAAAGGATTGTATACCCTACCATATTCAATCCGGATTTGAAAAGCAAATCAACATTCTGCTGTTTAACTCCAGTCAAAGCAGCACCAAACAGGTCAATAATTTCCATTTGAAAGAATGTCTGAACGGCTATTAGCGCGAAAATAATCAGCACTGTTTTCCATTGGTGTTTTAGTGAAAAACTCAAAAATTTTTTCATATTAGTAATTTAGTTTTTAAATAATATATATTATTACACAATCTGTGAAAAATGAAAAAAAATAAAATCAAAATTCAATAATTTCTGCCAACACCCAAACAATTTTAAAAAAAAAGGCAAATGAGAGATTGCCTCTCATTGTTTTTTAATATTTTTATTTTTTATCCTCAGCGTTATAATTAACATAGTTGCTAACACGATGGCTAATCCATACATTACGGAGGCCATTGCATTCTGAATAATTATATCCGCAGTATCCACAACAATACTGTCTTGTCCCTCTATAGTATCTAATTTTTGGAAGTAGTCATAGACCTCCTGATGGAATTGTTCATCTCCTGAATAATCAGGCGCATAGGTATCGACTGCAGTACTAATACCACCCATAACTCCAAGAATTAGAATTATTCCAATGATTGCTGTACCCAATGAGGAACCTAATGTCTCACCAGTTGTAATAATACCAGATGCATTATTTTGGCCTTCAGCAGGAACATCAAATAATGCAACATCCGCAGCTAAAGCCATCATAAAACCAATACCTGCCCCAAGTAAAAACTGCCCCGGAATTAAATCCAGCATATTTACATTTAATTTAAATTGATAACTTAAAATCAGACATCCTACAATAGATATTATACATCCTACTGCCATGAGTGTCTTGTGATTCAGTTTTCCCATTAGTTTTGGAGCGGTCAATGAAAAAATAAACAAAGCCATAACAAACGGAAGTGAAGCCAACCCCGTATCGAATGGATTTAACTGCAATACACTTTGGAAAAACAGAACCATTACAAAAAATGTTCCTGATATTACAATATTATATAATAACTTAATAGATGTACCTATACGCAAATTTTTGTCTCTAAATAATTCAACATCAAGCAATGGCACCTTGCCTGACCTTTTTCTTTTGAGTTCAAACCATATAAAGATTGCCAAGACTATCAATCCCAAAATTATCTCAATTATGCTGGTAGCAACATCCTTAGTCAGAGTCAAAATACCAAGCACAAGCAAAAGAAGACATATACCGGAAAGTATAGCACCAATAATATCAAGATCGCTTTTAGATTCAGTAGGTTTAAAATCAGGTATTTTATTTTGCATTACTAAAATAAATAAAATGAATATTAATTCAAATGCAAAAGTGTATCTCCAGCTGAGATAAGTTGTAATAAGCCCACCAAGGAGTGGAGCTAAAATATCTGCAAGTCCTGCCATTACACCGAGAGTTGCCAAAGCAATTGTACGCTTTCTGCCGGAATATATTCCGCTTATTATTGAAACTATGGCAGGCAGCATTAATGCCGCAGCAACACCTTTAATCGCTGCCCATCCGACAAAAAACATTGTAACACTTGAACTTAATACTGCAGCAAATATTCCTATACCAAAAAGTGCAGCACCAATTACAAACAGTTTCTTTTTACCAACTATGTCCTGAAGTTTGGTACTGAACAGTATCAACGCAGCAGTGATAAGAGTACAAAACGACACAATCATTTGAATAGTACTAACATCAGCATTCAAATCAACAACAATTCGAGAAATGCTAACATTCATGAAGAAAGAGTCCAACACTATAATAAAGGAAGCACAAGCCACAACTATTAACGGAAACCAAGAACTCTCGTTAGCCTTTTCATTCATATTTATTAATCCTCCTAATTTTAAAAAATATTTTTACATGCTAACTTTTAAACATGAGCATGAGTTTATATTTGCTTTCCCATCGATTAAATTTTTGGATTGGATTTTTATCATAATACTGCGAGAATACCGCAATTCTGTAAGATTGATTTTCAATGCATTCTGATTAACTTTAAATTATCCAAGGCCTAAGCTAATTTGAGCATCAATATAACTTGGCTCTGAAATTTCCTTTACAGCATCACCTATTAGAAATGGTGAGTCATGATTATGTAACTTTTGATTCCTTTTAATTAACTACATATTTGCTGTTGCATATCAGTATATAAATTATCTACTAAAAATCGAAATTATCTATCAGTTTTTGCTCCAGCTCCTAAGAATCCTTATGGTTGAAGGTTAATTCTTCTACTATTTTTTGAGTATTAAATCCACTCTTGCGCTGATGTTGGTTTTTTCAGGTATCATAATATATTAATTTATTATGTATTATATATAAAATTATATTATTTAAAAAATATAAAAGTAATAATAATTTTTATTATTACCTTTGCAATTAAAAATAGTTTCTTTTTAGAGTTATTACCTGAGATTTTTGTTTTGAAGTTTTATTCATCCATTTCGTCAAGTTCTTTTTGAAGGTCGTGGATTTGCATTTCCTTGTAGAATCTTTCGAACTTACCTGTTTCGATAAGATATGCTGAAACTTCAAGAGCATCTCTATAGGTATAATTGGACTCTTTAATAATTTGCTTTTTGTCTTCATCCATGTAGGATGAGGTATTATTAACATTGGCCATAGCTATTACAACCTGTATATAATAATTAATATAATATTTTATTATTTCAATTATATAAAATTATCAATTTTCTCATAAGCAAAATTATTAATTTTTAATAGTTATTGTTGCCTATAGAATAATGAAGGTTACAGTCTATTAAATTAATAGTTACTTTTTTTCTTTTAATTTAATGAAATAACATTAACATTAACGAATGCCCTATTGAGAATCAAATATGATTTTAAAATGTGATATACAAGAGTTTCGGAAAGCAATTTATGAATAGTTAACAGTTGATATTAATGTTAAAAAAAGAATAATAGTTAACATTAACGTTAACTACTGTACAAATCTGTAAATATCCAGGATGGATCAATAGCTATTACATTTCCATCTTCACACCAGATTGATTTTACATTTCCTGAAGTTATATCTGCTACTGCAGCAGGATCACGGTTAATCCATTTTCCTCCAGTATGTTTCTTATGTCTTAATCTTAATCTGATGTGGCCCGTTCCTGAAACTCTGCATTTGACATGGACAAACTGCACGTCATAACCTAATGATTTAGCTATTCTGTAATATACTTGTCCCCAGTCCACACAGTTGGAACCTTTACTGGCTTTAGCATCTGTTATTGTTTTCTTGTCTGTCTTTTGTGAATCGAAATACTTGAGATATAATCTAATATTTGGCAGTCACTGAAATTCTTGAAAAATCAGATTTTATCTAACGAATAATTTTCACAAAAAACACCTATAAAACATATTCCTATAACATTATATGCAAATAAATAGAAATATGTCCATATGACAGGTAAAGAGATTTCAGAATACATAACATTTCCAAAAACTTTTGAAAAATACAGATGGTACAAGCCAATACTGGTTTTCATAATAGGTGCAATAATATTTTTAATACTCAACCTACTATTAATTGCCGTTTTCTATGCAATATGTGGAGAAAACATTATGGTCCAACTCCTGCAGGGAGGATATGAAGTCATGAACTCCGAGATAGGCGAAATCTATTCTCATTTGGGAGTGGTCATCATGCTTCCATCTTTGTACCTTGCAAGTAAAATTGTTAAGGATAGACCGTTTTCCTCATACTCCTCTTCACGTGGAGGATGGAACACCCAACTCTATCTCAAGGCATTTATAATCCCGTTTATTTTATTCCTTGTCGTTGGAATTATTGAATCCGTAATACTGGGTAATGGGGGAAATTATCATTTTACAATACTGTTTTTTATAATCCTCCTAATTGTAGTGCCGCTACAATGTATTGCTGAAGAATACGTGTTCCGTGGACTTCTTATGCAAACCTTAGGGTCATGGTTTAACATACCATTATTGGCAATCATTCTCCAAGCCATAATCTTTGGATTCACCCACGGATACAATGGTATAGGAAACATTGGGATAATAATTTCAGGTTTAGTAATGGGATTTTTAGCATGGAAAGCCAATGGTCTGGAAGTCAGTTCCGCATTCCATACTGCAAATAACTTATCCTTCAGCTTACTGGTCATGTTCGGAATTCAATCCTCAACCTCAACAATACAAATGGCTGATTTAATAATTTCAACCATGGGCTCTGTAATTTTCGGTATCTTACTTTATTACATCGGAAAGAGAAGCAACTGGTTTGGCGAGATTCCGGAAACCCTTCAGGAGGATGATTCTTAAATTGAGATACATCATCCATCTTTTAATCGATGGCTTTGAATATGAAATAGAGATTATCTGAAAACCCCTAGTAAAAAAAGAAATAGGGAAAAATATAATCCCTATTTTTTAACGGTTATTTTTTTGCTTACAGCATCTTTACCATAAGAAACCTTATAGGAGTATTTTTTACCAACTTTAAGTTTTTTAAGCACATTCTTTTTGATTTTGAAAATTGCAACACCTTTCTTGCTGGTTTTTACCTTATAGGTTTTGCCTTTGAATTTCAAGGTTACGTATTTACCTTTAATGTATTTCTTGTTAACCTTTTTCAAGGTCACTTTGATTTTAAGGACTTTTGCAGATTTTTTAGCCTTAAGGTTTTTAGCAACAACAATGCTGTTCACTTTAACCTTGTTTTTAACAGTTACATCTTTATATGTTGCAGTGATTGCATATTTACTTGATTTTGGTTTAACAGTAGGTATTTTATAAGTTGCATAACCTTTGCTGTCGGTTTTAACCTTTTTGGTGACACCGTTGAATTTGAAGGTTACGTATTCACCGACTACCGCCCTGCCGTCGATAGTTACACTAACCTTATAAGCGGTGCCAGCGGAGTAAAGCATGACAACATCCTTATTGCCTGTGATAACCGGTTTTGATGGAACTACTGGTGTTGGTGGAACTACAGGTTTAGCGACAGTGTAGACTTTCAATATTGCTGTTACATTATTTTTAGCAATCCTCCCAATTGACACCATCCACACTTCCAAATGAAACGTTTTCCTTATGATGATGTCTTGAATTAGATTCGAAAGGTAGAGAACTATTTTTGAATACAACTTTAAAAGTATCATTTGCTGAAATTGGAATGTATTGTGTTAATTTGATGGTATGATAACCTGCAAATGGGCTTACACCATTTTGTGTGTGTTTTAACACTCCATTAACATAAATATCAAATTCATAATCAACTCCCTCACTATCAAAGTAAGTACCCACGGCTGCAATTAAATCATCTTCAAGAGCAGTGTAGGTATTTGAGAAGTACTTGTATTGACCTACAAAGTTATTTAACTGTCCTGCATCTGCTTGATAATTCTTATTGTATGGAACAGTGTTGTTAAATAAGTAAGCCGCATAGTATGGATACTGCCAAGGGTTTTGAGTATTGAATGAGGTATCATAATATGACAGGTAGAAATAGCCTTCATCTCCCCAGTCTGTACCCCAGCTGTTTTTAATAATCCATGCACCATCACCAGAAGGAGGATTTAGGAAATTACTTGCAAGATAATTATCATCCCAACCAACAAGAGTTACCGCATGATTTATACCTTTAGTCCCATTGTAATAACGTGCAGCAGATGTTTCGTTATAATATTTTGAACTCTCACCTGAATAAATTGCCACTAGAAATGCTCCGTAGTCCATTAATGCTTTTTTAAAGATATAATTGTCTGTTGCATTTTGACGAGCCGGGAAGAACACTACGTCCTGAACATGTATGCTTTCATTTGCCATGTTGATATGAGTGGATACTTTTCCAAGCTCATCATATCTATCCAGATCGGTTGGATATGGACCGTACCAGTTTACAAGATATCCGACACCTGTGGATTGTTGTGCACCTTCTAAAATTCCATCAACTCCATAAATTGAATATTGAAGCATTGTATTTTGAATATTGTCCTGTGAAAAATTATATAATTTTCCGGTTGCTTTAAGCAATGCTGATTCTAAAGCACCGGATGTTGCAAATGTCCAGCAGGCACCCATATAACCCTGGTCTCTGACAGGACCCACTAATCCATAATCCTTTAAATTGAATTTATCCGGCAATGTGTCAAATTTATAAGGAGTGTTATTAATCAGTGTTAATTCTATTCCGTCGTTTACCACAATTGTTGCATAAAATGTGTTGTTAACAGAAACCAAATCATTATTGAATTTATTGTCTTCGGCAATGTCTTGTGTTGAGAATACTGAGTATAAGGCATTTCCGTTGTCCTTGAAGGTGTTGTTTTGTAATGTGAGTTTGGAATCATAGGTGAATACCGCATCCCCTTTGTTTGATCCGTGATTGTCAATGAAAGTTGAACCCTTGATTAATATGTTTCCTTTATCAAAGTACAATACTCCCCCAATTTCCAAATCTTCTTTAACAACATTATTTCTCTTGAATGTGGAATTTTCAATGGATACGTTAGCATATGATGTCCATAATACTCCACCATCATACATTGCAATATTATCTTCGAAAGTTGAGTTAATGATATTTAACTCAGCTCTAAGCTGCATTACGGCACCTCCAAATGCCGCAAAACAACCATGGAATTTTGAGTTGGCGATTGTCACATAACCCTGATCAATATCAGCAAAAATCACCCCACCATCCTTACCTGAAGTGATATTTGTAAATTCACAATCCTCAACAGTTAAATTAACCGCATATTTAACGCCAATTGCACCAGCACTATTCAAAACAGTAAGATTTCTGAATTTAGTGTTACGTACAGTCACCCTACCATCTTCACCATAAATTGCATTGGCATAGCTTGAACGTGAATTTGCAAAAGTGGAACCGTCAACAATCAATGCTCCGCCAGAAAAATAAATATGTGACCATTTTGACTCAATTCCACCTTCAAAAGTGGAATTTACAACAATCACATTACACTTTTCGTTGAAAAAAATGTCTGAACTGTCAGTACCAGTATTTGAAATAAATTTTGAATTGTTTACAACCAAATTAGTAGCATTTAATTCAATTCCACCATAAGAATATTTGGAGGATGAGTTTTGAATGGTGACATTGTCCAGATAATACTCTGCATTTGGCTGAACGAAAGACACAGCACCATTTAATGCATTTTTGATTATCAAATTTTTTAGAGTGACATTGTTGCCAATTATATTAAATATTCTCGCTTTTCCGTTCCCGTCAATACTATATCCGTTACCGTCCAAAAGGAAGTTGCTTTTGGAGACATTAATTCCATCTGTGAAATTGATGTCATTGCCTTCATCGTAGACATAGTCACGAGTAAGTTTTAATTCATTTGTACTTTTATTTATGTCTTTATTTAAATCATTGAAATTAGCATTTGGTGAATCTGAGGTTAATAAATCCCCATTACTTGTAAAGTTCGTTATGTTTTTTTCTGCAGATACTGCTGATAATGTGAATAATATCAGCAAAATCAAACTTAAAACAATTAATTTATTTATTTTCATACACACATATATTAGTTAAAAAACTATTAAATATGTTTCTATTAAATTTTCTAATGTATATTATATATGATGATATACTGAACGGATTTCAGAAATTAAGTTTTGAATTGGTGATGGTGGGTGTTAATGTTTTATGGAAATTCACTAGCTATCTCATGATATTTATCACTAACAATAGCTACAAAGTATTTTATCTCGCCTTTAACTTCTAATGTGTTATAGTCCACTTCTTTAAGATAATCTATTTCGTTAATCTCTTCAGGTATATCTGTTTCAACAATGCACGTTGTGAGATTAAAATCTGATTGCATCATGTAACTTCCAACAGTTGTACCAGGATATGTTCCATTATCATTAACGGCAACATTACCATCAATATGTTTAAATCTGATTACTGTAACACGATTATTGCTTAAGTCTTGACCTGAAGCAAATGTTGTAAATAAATCGTTTGGAACTCAACTATCAAAGCTTGGGGCGAATCTAGCACGTAGAAATTTCCAGCCATCTGTTGAGTCATTGTTGATACTTAATACTGAGTATTCCATGAAAAAGTTTGAGATGTATCAGAGTTTGCATCAAACATTAACAGATCGCCACCTGTTGATAAAGTGCTTGAGAAGGTGGTGTCATGAACTTCAAGGATCAGCTTTGTAGTTTCAGAAATTTTTCCAACTGGAATTCTGACAAGTATTGCTGCACGTTGAGATCCATAAGCTGGAATGTACATTACTGAACATGCTGTTCCATCCAATGTTTTGATTTTAAGATTTTTAAATCGTTTCTGAATAAATTAGCAAAAGAACTATCCTCCAAATTATCCAAGAACAAATAATCATAGTTGGATGAATAGCTACTGCTTCTCTGATTGTAATTACTCATTACAATGTTAATCTGCAATTCTTTTATCAATGTCATAAATAATATTTTATTATCCTTTTTATATAAATTATATAATAAATATAGTAATATTAACATTAATGTTTCTGATTTCAAAAGTGCCCATCTTGCACTGAAATATACATTAGGTATTGAAAAAACAACACTAACAATCAGACCATTAATATGAAATTAAATCCCTCTGATTAAAGCTAAAATAAATAGCTATTGTTTTAATGTAACGTTAAATATTGAAAATTTTACATAACTTATCATGAAAAAAACATATCGATAGATTTAAATATATGGATATATAAATTAGGAATTACAAATATCATATCGATATTCTTAAATATGTCGAAATTATAATTATGTATATGGTATCTGAAAACAAGGAGGACTGTTGCAGAGAATGTTCAGTTGAAGAATTACTAAAAAATACTCCCTCCCCTAAAAAACTAGAAAACAATGCAACATTATTGAAATCTTTAGCTGATCCTACAAGATTAAAAATGATATATTTATTAAAAAACGGTGAATTATGTGTCTGTGAAATATTGGAAGCCATGGACAGATCCCAATCCACAATTTCACATCATCTAAACATGATGAAGAAAGAAAATATTCTTTTAACAAGAAAAGAAGGAAAATGGATTTATTACCGGTTAGCTGATGAAAATATTATTGAAATCTTGGAAAACTTATTCAATATAGTGGAATGATGAAGTATGGTTGAAAAAATAGCATTAGCCTCATGCAATGGTATGAGTCCCAATGGACTAGTATCACGTGTTGCAGTAGGAGATTGTAAAAAAGAAAACGAAAATATCATATCGATCTGTATGGGTTCAACTTCTGCAGATATAGAAGGTAAAAATAATCCAATGCTAAAAAAATACCCAATAATAGCAATAAATGGATGTTCAAATAATTGTGTAAATAAAATTCTAAAAAACAAAGGAATAACCGTGAAACAAACAATAGAAGTAGGAGAAATCCTAGAACCACATAACATTTCAAGCAAAGATCCTTTCAGACTAGATGATGAGGGAGAAAAATGTGTTGAAATCATTAAAAAGGAAATTAACAAAAGAATGGAGTAGGATTAAAATGGATTTAGAAATATGGAAATCATTTGTAAATGATAATTATTACGAATTCTCCGCATTAAAAGATAAAGCAAAAATAGCGCTGCTGCTTCCAGATACAGATAAAATGATAATCCTTGAAAAATCAGAAGATAAAATGTTAATCCATAGTGGACATGCAGATGAATTTGATTTTCCTTTTGCCCAAATCGCACTACAATTCTCAGAAGAATCTGCCGACAAACTTAACGAAAATTGGTCATTTAATACTTTGAAAAATTTAACCAAAAAGGATGAAATTAGAATATTATCTTTTGTAAATGAAAATGAATTAAGATATTACAAATTCAATATTTTCCTAAAAAAATTTGGTTATGAAATTAACTCAAGTTGTTCATGTGGGTGTTGCTGATGAGTGACAATTGGAATTTTGACGGACTAGTTCAGGATGTATTAGTAAAATCAGGTAATAAATCCTGCTGTGGAGATATTTCATTTCCAGACACCCATAAATTAGATAATCCTTCTAATCCTCAATCAACAATTTCAAATGATTTACTTAATGAGTTTGAAAAATATCTTCAGGAATTGGGAATTATCGAAGTGGCCTATGTGAATGGAATTAATGATTATTTTTTACACGGCTTGAATTTTGACTTTGATTCAGCAATTGTGATTTCATATGAAATCAGCAAAAGTATTCATGATGAAGGAGCTGGAGATAAGGCACAAGCGTTCAATAATGAATTATATGAAAGTTTTGGAAACATCACGTATGAAATTTCAGATTACTTAAGATCCCATGGTTTTGAAACAATGGTTGCTCATCCAAGAGAGGAAACAATTGATTTCTCTCATTTGGCTCAAAAAGCAGGAATGGGGGCAATTGGAAAAAGCGGATTATTAATAAGTCCAAAAAAAGGACCTAATCAAAAGATAGCTGCAATATTGGTGAACATTGAAAACTTGCCTTTATTAAATTGTAATAAACATGAATGGATTTCAAGATACTGCAACTACTGTAATTCCTGCGTTAAAGCATGCCCACAAGAAGCACTTATCATAAACAGAAAAAATAAAAATGTGGAGTTTATTGCAGATTTATGCATTGGCTGCACTAAAGGTTGTGTTGAATGCATTAAAGCATGCCCATTCTATAAAAAAGGCTATGAACATGTTTTTAAAAAATACAAAAAACTAAAAGCCAAACTGTCTTGATTATAACATCAACTATCACCATTTCTTATTTGAAACTTGTTTTTGAAAAGTAGTTAATGTATATGCAGAGTTGAAAAGTGAATTAATTTTTAGAAACCTTGCATTTAATGAGATACATACATTATTAAATTGTAAACAATCACAATACATTCATTTTAATGACAGCAGCATTGATTATTTGATAGATTACATTCACTGAAAAAAATAAAATAAGTAAGTTTGAAATTACCAGTTATCTTGAGGTTACTTTTTATTTTATATGACACCTCAATGAAATTATATTATATAAAACAAAAATAGGAGCTGAAATAATGCATTATACAGGACCGGTTTACAGACCACCATTGGAAGCATACACCCCCCTTCTAGAAGTCACATATGGCTGTTCATGGAGGAAATGTTCCTTTTGCACAATGTATCATGAGCAGAAATTTGGAATATCACCAATTGAAGATATTGAAAGTGATTTGAAGGAAATGTCTGAGCAATATCCTAAAAACTTAAAAAGAATTTTTCTCGTCAATGGAGATGCATTTGTATTGCCTGCAAGAAAATTATTGGAAATATCCGAATTGATCCATAAATATTTCCCGGAAATAGAGTGCATCTCATGTTATGCATCTGTTAGAAATATCAAATCAAAATCAGATGAGGATTTAAGAAAACTGAAAGAGGCGAAATTTGATTCATTATATATTGGGCTTGAAACAGCATATGACCCTGCACTTGAGCAAATGAAAAAAGGATACACTGCAAAAGATGAATATGTCCAATTAAAAAGACTTGAAGATGTTAATATGGAATATAATTCCCTTATAATGTTAGGTGTTGCAGGAAGAGGAAACTGCAAAGCACATATTGAAGAAACTTTGAAATTATTAAACAGATTTAAGCCTAAACGAATTCTAGTTACTTCAACATCCCTTCAGGAAAACACTCCCCTTTCAGACATGAGGGATGCCGGCGAATTTGTTGAAGCGACAGAAAGGGAAATTCTTGAAGAGGAATTGATGTTATTGGAAAATTTGGAAATGGATGATGACTGTCTGTTCTTCGGATCACATCCTCATAATCTTATAGGATTCACACAATATCTTAAATATAAAGATGACATGGTGAAAAAACTTAAAGAGGCTATCAGGAAAATTGATGTGGAAAAACCGGGATTACTTGATGGTGTTCTTTCAAGAGGACATCTCTAGAATAATATTTCCTCATATCCTTTTTTTATTTCATCTTTATATTCATCAGTCCTTAAGTCCCCTTCCATTTCATATAATCCGAAAATTACCATCTCATATAATATTTTATTCATTTTCTTTCCTTTTTCAGTGAGATAATATCCGGTATTTCTTATCGCTTCATCTTCACATATTTCTTTTGAAATCATTCCTTGGTCTTCAAGATACTTTAATGTTTTAGACAAAACAACATTGCTTAATTCTGGTTTATCCTCTTTAAATTCATTGAAGTGTTTCTTACCCGCAAAAAGGTCTTTCATAATTCCAAAAACCCATTTTCTACTTAACAAATCATTAACACAATTAATAGGACATGCATCACTTTGATAGATAACATTATTCTTCATGTAAAAAACCTAGTACATAATTTGTAAGATAAACTATTTAACCTTATTAATAATTCAAAAAATAAACAAATTACCTG
The DNA here is from genome assembly GCF_902788255.1 of uncultured Methanobrevibacter sp. Classification (NCBI taxonomy): domain Archaea; kingdom Methanobacteriati; phylum Methanobacteriota; class Methanobacteria; order Methanobacteriales; family Methanobacteriaceae; genus Methanobrevibacter; species uncultured Methanobrevibacter sp. The sequence goes on along the minus strand of NZ_CADAJR010000020.1, from coordinate 2,575 downwards.
GAATACCACACTTCCAAATTTAACTTGATGAATACCATTTTAATAGAAGAAAAAGTAAAGAATTTAAGAAATTCTTATTTAATAATTTTTAAAATATCATCCAAATCTAATCTAGATGATCTGAAATCATTTATTTTTGCATCTGATGCATATCCTAAAGCAATTCCGGCAATGATACTTTCATCATCAGAAATTAGTAAATTTTGACGTAATATTTCAGGATATTTAATAAGCTCATATGCTGGAATGGAATCAATATCCTTTTCAGCAGCAGCCAACATCAAACTCATGGAAAAAGCCCCTAAATCATAAACAGACCACATAGGAGCAGTTTTTGGTACAGTCAAATAGACAACTGCAGGAGCATTGAACAAAACAGGTTGAGTTTTTGCAAAATCAGAAGGATCATCTACGACTCCAAAAACATCACCAACCAACTGGTCCATGTTATTTAAACATCTTTGGCCAAAATCTTCCCTATGACCTGATGGCAAATCGGAATTGCCCTCAATTTCATCGGCGTTTTGTTCTATCCATTTACTGCGAATTTTAGATAGAGCGTCACCAGCAGCAATATATACATTCCATGGTTGGGAGTTAGCCCAAGATGGGGAAAATTTCGCAATTTCAATTATTTCATTTAAATCAATATCAGATATCTCTTTTGATGTAAAATCACGAGCAGAATATCTTCTTTCCATTAATTGTTTAAAATTCATATTGATAGTATATAATAACCGATATTTAAATTAAAAAGTAAAACGAAATTGACCTATCATTTTTAATAATAAACACGATATAATATTTATTATGGATTCAAACAAAAAATCTTCAAGCAATTCATGTCCATTCAATAAGTTAAATGAGTTATTTTCAAGAAAATGGATACTATACATTTTAAGGGACCTTTTCATAGGTAAAAAATATTTCAATGAATTTAAAAAAGCAAATCCTGAAATGAGCAATGCATCATTATCCAACAATTTAAAGTATCTTGAAAAAGAAGGTTTTATCATCAAAAAAATTGTTGATAATGAAACTAATAAAACAGAGTATTCTTTAACTGAAAAAGGAAAAAAGATGAATAACACCTTATATCAAATGATTTTATTTGGATTATCAGAATTGGTTGATGATGTTACAGATGAAGAATCTGAAGAGATTAAACAGGAATTCCATAAAATTTTAATTGAAGAAATCCCTAAATAACCATTTTTAAATTTCATCACCCAATAAGAAATCTAAAATATTCATATGTTTTATCCCATCTCTTGACATGTCAAACTCGTCAGTTGATATTACATATTTTGGATAATTGTCTATAAGTTTACAATTTGATTAACTTCTAAAAGCAGTCAATGGTTCAGACTTGTTAAAACTTCTTCAATGAAATATTCATGAATTAAAGTGTCCTCTGTTAATTCTGGATGAAATGAAATTGCAATGTTGTGTCCTTGCTGAATGGCTATTATTTCACCATCAAATTCTGACAATATCTTAATATCATTTTTGGACCCATCATAAGATTCAAGTGCCGGTGCTCTAATAAACACACCAGAATACTTTTGATTTAATATTTCAATTTCCGCTTCAAATGAATCCTTCTGCCTTCCATAGGTATTTCTTTTAACAGTTATGTCCATAAGTTCAAGTAGCGGCTGGTTGAAATCTGTTTTTTTGCCAAGAAGCACCATTCCAGCACAAGTTCCAAAGACAGGAATATTATTTTCTTTAATAACTTTATCAATACCCCTTTCCTTAATGAGCTTGCCAATTACAGTACTTTCCCCACCAGATATGATTAATCCATCACATTTTTCAACATCATCACTGTATCTTACTTCTTCCACTTCTATATCGAGTTTTAAGTTTTCAACAGTTTTTCTTGTCATGTCAAAGTGTTCTGAAACTGCACCCTGAAGATTTAGGATTCCGATTTTTACCATCTAAGCACCTTAAAAAATAATTAAAAATATGAGGAATTTTAAATTCCCCTGTCCTGCATTCTGTCGGATTCGCTCAAAGTTGACATTTCCAGACCTTTCATGGCCTCGCCCAATCCTTTGGATACTTCCGCCAATACTTCAGGCTTGTCGTAATTTGCAGTTGCTTCAACTATTGCTTTTGCAAATGCTTCAGGATTGTTTGACTTGAATATTCCTGATCCCACAAAAATGCCGTCGGAACCTAACTGCATCATGAGTGATGCGTCAGCAGGTGTTGCAATTCCTCCTGCAGCAAAGTTGACAACAGGTAATTTGCCCAATTCTGCAGTTTGCTTTACAAGTTCAATTGGAGCTTCGATGTTTCGCGCATATTTCCAGAGTTCCTCTTCCTCCATTCCCTGTATTGTTCTGATTTCTCCCATCACCATTCTCATGTGGCGAACTGCTTCTACAATGTTTCCTGTTCCAGGTTCTCCTTTGGTACGAATCATAGCTGCACCTTCGTCAATTCTCCTTAGTGCTTCACCAAGGTTACGTGCACCACATACGAATGGTATTGTAAATTCCTTTTTGTTAATGTGATATTCTTCATCTGCAGGTGTCAACACTTCACTTTCATCAATCATGTC
>NZ_CADAJR010000019.1 GCF_902788255.1 uncultured Methanobrevibacter sp. | reverse complement strand
TACTGCTTTTAAATTAAAAATAAAGAAAAAATAGAACGAAAAAAATTTGTGACTCAAAAACTAGCGCAAATTCAAATCACACAAGTTTTTGAAAGAGACGGAGTTTTAAACTATTGAAATAATGACTTTACAAAATCAAATATACATAAGAAAATCCTGTCGAAATTATTTGGAAGATGAAATCGACATGGATTTGATACATGAATTCATGAAAAACGTTAAACCGCTAAATCCCAATATAAGTTATCGCTATGAAATTTTAAATCCGGGTGAAGTAAATGTCCGCACTCCATGGTCTGCCCCTTATTATTTGGCCCTGTATTCAGAAAAAAAGGACAATTACCTTGAAAACATTGGATTTGTATTCCAACAGTTATCTTTACACCTTCAAAGTTTGGGTATCGGCAACTGCTGGGTTGGAATGGCTTCTCCCAAAAAGAAAGATGGCGAGTTTGTAATCATGATTTCTTTTGGAAAGTCCGACAAAATGACCCGTGATAAGGACAGCTTCAAAAGAAAACAGTTATCCAAAATTTCCGACGTGGAGGATGAAAGATTGATTCCGGCACGTCTTGCTCCGTCAGCTATGAATACTCAACCATGGTATTTCAAACATACTGACGAGGGATTTGATGTCTATCAGGTCAGGCAGAATATCTTAAAACGTCAAATCCTGAAAAAATGGAATCCAATTGACATGGGTATAGCATTGGCTCATTTATATGTTTCCAATACCGAATCATTTGAATTTAACAAAAAAAGCGACTATAATGAACTAAAAGGTTATACATATACTGGAAGCATTAAAATTTAAAAAAAAGTAAAAAAAGAGGATTTAAACATCCTCTGCGGTTAATCCTTTGTAAAAAATTCCTGCAATGATTGCACCAATTACCGGAGCTAAAATAAATACCCAAACTTGTTGTAATGCCTGTCCGCCAAGGAAAAGAGCAGGTGCTAAACTACGTGCAGGGTTAACTGATGTACCGGTTAAAGGAATGCCTAAAATGTGTACAAATGCAAGGGTTAAACCGATAACAATACCTGCAACAGCTCCATTTTCTGCTTTTTTAGTAACTCCAAGTACTGTAAATACAAATACAAAGGTTAAGATTATTTCTACCAATATTGCTCCTACAACATCGAGACCAACACTTGATGCGGAGCCAAATCCGTTTTGACCAAGGCCTGTTGCAGTATATCCTCCAAGACTTGGAGCGGAGTTGATAATAACCGCTAAAATTGCAATACCGATAATTGCACCAATACATTGGAAAATAATGTACATTATCAGGTCTTTTGTTTCTAATCTTCCGTCAATCCACATACCGATGGATACTGCAGGATTGACGTGACATCCTGAAATGTCACCAATCACATAAGCCATAGCAACTATAGATAAACCGAATGCTAAAGCGATTCCTAGATTGCCTAAAACAGATCCTGCTATGGCTGCACTTCCACAACCGAATAGGACTAAAACCAGTGTTCCTATTAATTCTGCTATATATTTTTTCATAATTTACCTCATGTAAAATTTATTTGTCATCTTATTAATATCTTCTTATTCTTTTATAAAGTAAATATGCGATGAATAATACGAATAATATTAATACGAATGGGAATATGTGTAGTAATATTGAATCGTTTACTCTATCGAAGTGATATTCACTTTCAAAGCCCATATGTTCGACATCAGTATGATTTTGAGTAATTTTTGCAAAGTTATATAATAAATCATAGTAGCCGATACGTGCTCCATCATATTCAATTGAATCCGGGGCTCTTCCATTCTGGTCCATATATTCTCTAACTATTCCTCCCATTTTGAAATAGTCATAAATGGAATATGTGTCTTTTACCATAAATGAAATTCCCATCGGGTTTTCAGGTTCGTCAAATGCCTTTGGGAAATCTAACCCGTTACCATTCAAATAGGAACTGGTTTGGTATAAAAGTTGCGGGCCGGTATAATTTCCGTAAGTGCCCTTCATCTCTTTATCTCCACTTTGTATCAATTCCTTACTTGCACTTGCCATTACGGCAGGTTTTATGACATTATTGGTTAGCAGGCCATCACTTAAAACCTTTGTATCATTTTCATGAGTGTTGATGATGTCTACAATTTCCTGAGCAATCTGTTTGTTCATTTCTTCATCATATCTTGATAAAACTCCATTGTCAACATTTTGCGGGAATTCTTTTGTTGGCTGGACATAATATATTCCTGAATTTTTAAGAAATGTTCCTGGGTCATGCATTCCGGCTAAACTTTCATTTGAGTAGTTATCATCCCATGCTCTTCTTAAGAAATTGGTGTGGTTGTCCAGGTCATAATTCCCCATATTTACAAATACTATTTGCTTTTCAGAGTTTGCTGATGCTGTTGCCAATTGCAGATAGTTTCCGGCATCCGATGCGGCCAAATCAATACTCACATCACTTGTTACTTCTATTGATCTCCATCCCTCTCCTGCAGCGGGGGCCTGATTGTCTACAATCACCTGCAGTTCGCCTCCGCTCAATTCTTCTATATATGTTTTTAATGAGTTTAGTAGCTTTAAGTCAGTATCATGGTCGATAATATTATCGGATGTGATAAAGACGGTTTTTGTTGCACTAACATCCTGGATGATTGGTGCTATTATCAGTAAAGCCATTATCATTATTGCTATTTGTTTTTTCATGTCTCTTACCTTGGTCATTAATTATATGTTAATTTAATTTTTATCAATAAAATATTTTTTTATGGCAATTATAATATTTACTTTTACTTGTAAAATTTTACTCTAAAATCAATTTTGAGTTCAGATAATACATAGTTTTATATATAGCAGAATTTAATAGATTTTTTGAGGATTTAGAAAGATTACCTTTTATTTTGAGTTCAATATTGTTTTTGATTTGATAATCTTGGTATTGGCTTTTAAATTAAAAGTAACTGCTGAATTTTGGCAGGTTGTTTGTTTGAAAACGATTTGTGTTGGGATGTTATTTAATAATGCTCTTATTGATTTATGGTTATTTTTAAATTTAAGGGAGTGTATTATTATTTTAAATCTTAAACTTGGAATAAAAAGGTTAATTGCTAGTTAATAGCTTTTTGTTAATTAATAGTGTTTAAAATCGTCCTCACAAAAGGTGATTTAAATGTTAAAAAATAATGGAAAGATGGTTATTGGAAAAAATATTCTATTATGCATCGCTGTTATTTGTTTAATGTTTACTGCAGTTTGTTCAGTTGAAAATTCATTTGCAGTGGAGTTGAACGATACGGCTGATGAAATAGGAATTGGATCTGATGATATAGGACTAGAAAATTCTCAAGAAAATGAAATTTTGGAGGCGAATGCTGATGATGGTGATGTATTAAGTGCGGAAAGAGAAGTAAGTGGAAGGACATTTGGAGATATCCAAAAAGTTATTAATGGTGCAAATCCTGGAGATACCATTAAATTGGATGGTCAATATTACTCTACTGGATCTACCATTTCGGTAAATAAAAAATTGAATATAATTGGAAGTTCGTCTACTGTATTGGATGGTAGAAATTTAAATCGTATTTTATATATAAAATCTGATGCGGCGGGAACTCAAGTAAAGAATATTAAGTTTATAAATGGAAATCATGAAAATGGAGGTGCAATTCTTGTTGCTCCAAAAAATGTTTTAGTGGATAACTGTGTAATGGAAAATAATCGTTGTACTAAAGGGGGTGGAGCCATATGTTCTAGTTATGATTTGGACCTTGCTGCAAATCTGAAGGTATCTAACTGTAAATTTATAGGAAATATGGGATATCGTGATAATTTTGAAGATTATAGTTGTGCGGGAGCTCTGGCAGCATTTGGTAAAGGAACGGTTATTTCAAATTGTCTTTTTGACTCAAATTGGGTGAAAGCTAAGGTTGGATGTTGGGGTGGTGCGATTCAAGTAGGTCTTGATGAACCAGGATCCAATGTAAAGGTTATAGACTGTGTTTTTAAAAATAATTCAGCAATTTCAATTAATGAGAACTCTCATGGTGGAGCGGGATGTGTTCGTCAAGGTACTGAATATATTGGATGTATATTCATGGATAATTTTGCCGATGAAGGGGGAGCATTGACTTTTCACTCATCCGGAAATGTTGTAAATTGTACTTTTATGGATAATTCTGCAACAATGTATGGAGGAGCAATTTCCACAGGATATTTATATGATTATATGAAATTTGGTGTGTATAATTGTGATTTTAGTGGCAATACGGCTCCAATAGGAGGTGCAATTCAAGCAAAAGGTATGAATATTGATATTGTGGATTCCAATTTTAAGGATAATAGGGTAACCGAATATGGTGGTGCTATCAATATTGAAGCTGAGGATGTAAACGTTAAAAATTCATTATTCAGGTCAAATATTGCAAATGTTGATGGTGGTGCCATTTACGTCATAGGTACAAATACCAAAATCGAAAATTCGGAATTCATTTCAAATCAGGCAGTTCCGGACGTTAAAAAGCTTGATGATGGTTTAGGCGGTGCAATTTATGTTGACAGTTCACTGGCTACAATCAAGGATAACAAATTCAGGTTCAATACTGCAAGAAATGGAAGTGCCATTTATTATGATGAAAGCGGTGATAGGCTCACATTGGAAAATAATGAATTCTTCCAGAATCAAGCATGGGTTTATGCATTGCCGATTTCTGCCAGGGATATATTTTATGGCGATGGCGAAAAAATCACTGTAACCCTATTCGGTGGAAATAATATTGGGGATTATGATAATCTGGCTGTCTCAAATGCGATTTTCAATGCTGCTAGCAACCAGAATATTCTTGTTGATGATGAATATCCTGTTAATGGGGCCACCAATACCGGTGTGCTGTATCAGGACTCCCGTGAATATAATATCAATGTTTTGCTGACTGTCCAGCATGAAGACGGAACAATGGTGTATAATGAAATGGCTCCTACAAATTATTTAGGTCAAATTATAGTGGATTTGGATAATCTAAAACCTGGAAAATACACAGTTAACGCAAGACATTACGAAGATACCTACTATAAGGCAATCACTAATGCCACAACTTTTGTCGTCAATCCAAAGGTTGATAATGAAGTAACAAAAACAGTTTCAAAGGATATTACTAACTTTGAGGACATTGTGACATGGAAAATCACCGTTAAAAACCATGGTCCCAATGATTCAACCAACGTCACTCTTAGTGATGTATTGCCTGACGGTTTAATTTGGGTTAATGATACCTCCAACGGAAGGTATAACCGCAATACCGGAAAATTGACAATAGATGAATTGAAGGTTAATGAGGTATTCTCTTTCGAGATAACTACAGTCATTAACAAAACCGGAAAAATAGTCAACGGTGTAAATGTCACTTCAAATGAATTCGATGAAAATTACACCAATAATTTTGCAAATAAGACAATTTTTGTTAATCCTGCAGCGGATTTGGCTGTTGTAAAAAGTGTTTCCAATTCAAATCCTAACTATCATGATGAAATCGTCTGGACAATTGTAATTACAAACAATGGTCCGGATACTGCACATGATGTCATAATGAAAGACATCTTACCAAAATCATTAGTTTTCATAGATTCTGACGGAGATTATGATGAAAAAACTGGAATATGGAACATTGAATCATTAATCAGGGGTGAAACAGTCAGGCTCAATATCAGATGTCATGTTAATGCAACAGGTTTATTTGAAAATCTTGTTTGTGTAAATGCAACAGAATTTGATTTTGACCCAACCAACAACAATGACAGTGAAATAATTTATGTTAATCCTGCATCAGACTTGTCAATTATTAAAACCGTTAATGCAAGTGTCGTTAACTTCAATGATTTGGTAAAATGGAAATTAGCTATTAAGAATAACGGTCCTGATGATGCGGTTAATGTCAGAGTCATTGATCTTTTGCCGGAAGGATTTTCATATGTTGATTCAATCATGACAAAAGGAGATTATGTCGATGATGTATTCACTATTGACAACATTAAGGTCGGTGAAGAGGTTGTCATTGAAATAATCACATTGGTTGAAAATACTGGAAATCATGTTAATGCTGCAAATGTGGAAAGTGACAATTATGATCCTGATTTGACAAACAATGCTGACGATGAGAATATTTTTGTCAATCTTGCAGCGGACTTATCTGTTACAAAATCAGTTTCAGACTCAAATCCTCAATTTAATGACATTATAACATGGACAATTGAAATCATCAACAACGGACCTGATGTTGCACACAATATAACCGTAAAAGACTTGCTTCCTTCATCACTGATTTGGATTGAAGACGACAGTGAAGGAGATTACAATCCTAAAACCGGAATTCTTTTCATTGATGAACTGGACGTTGAAGAGACATATATATTAAATATTGATTGCACAGTGAACGCTACAGGTTCAATTGAAAATATCGTTTCAGTAAACGGAAGTGAATATGACTACAATTTGGCCAACAATGAGGATAATGAGACAATTGATGTGGAAAAATCCGCTGATGTGGCTGTTGTAAAGATGGTAAACAACTCATCTCCAAATTACAATGACCTGGTAAAATGGACAGTGGTCATCTCAAATAACGGACCTGACAAGGCTACTGAGATTGAAGTTGTAGATGTGTTGCCTGAGGGGTTGACATTTGTCAACTATACTGCAACCAAAGGGTTTTATGATACAAATCATTGGATAATGTGCTGTCTTGAAAATGGTGAGGTCCAAACACTTGAAATAGTCTGCAGGGTCAACAAAACCGGAAAAATCATTAACATTGCTTCAATTCATGCTGACGAGTATGACTATGACGAAAGCAATAATAATGACAGCGAAAGCATTGATGTTCCGCTTGCCGTAGACCTGCAGGTAATGATTGAGGCAAACAATACCAATCCGATATTTGGTGAAAGTGTCAAATGGATGATCAGCGTTAAAAACAATGGTCCTGATGATGCAACCGGAGTATTCCTTAAAGATATTTTGCCTGATGAGTTGATATTTTCAGACTATGAATCATCAAAGGGGATTTATGAAAGTGATATCTGGAACATCGGCTCATTGAATGTTGGCGATACTGTTTATTTAAACATAACTACAATATCTGATGCATTGGGTGTTATTCCTAATCATGTTGAAGCCAGTGCCCGTGAATATGACTGGAATATGGCCAACAACCATGCAAAAGATGAAATTGATGTAAGGCCTATCGCTGATTTGTCAATCGTTAAACTGGTTAATAAGGAATCCCCTAAATACGGACAAAATGTTAAATGGATATTGATTGTAACAAATAACGGTCCGAATGTTGCGCACAATGTTGTTGTTCGCGATATCCTTCCTGAACAGCTGAAATTCGTAAGTTCAAATGGTGATTATTCCAGAGGAATTTGGAAAATTGGCAGTTTGGAAGTTGGTGAGACAAAATCACTTGAAATTATCTGTAAGGTGATTTCAACAGGCAGCATTGTTAACAATGCTAAGGTTTGGGCTGATGAACTTGATTTGGACATGTCAAACAATCAGGCAAACCGGTTAATTGATGTGGCACCCGCAAGTGATTTGGCAGTTACCAAAATCGCATCAAAATACAGTTATCGTGTTGGGGATGTTATCGAATATAGGATTGAGGTTGTCAATAACGGTCCGGATACTGCGCGCAATATCAAAATTTCAGAAATCTTGGATGATTTGTTGAAAGTCAAATCATTTAAGACTACAATAGGTAAATTCAATAGATTTACAAATGTCTGGACTATTGACAGTCTCGGTTATGGGGAATCCGCAAGACTGATCATCAGAGTTATCGCTACAGGTTCTGGAATTATAAAGAACACTGTTACAGTGACTAGTGATAATTATGATTATGACAAATCCAACAATAAGGACTATGCTGTTGTCAATGTGACCGAAAAAGAGGACAATAGATTACCAAATACTTCTAATGAGGGTCATTTTGATAAAAAAGCCCCAAGCAATCTTGAATTGCATCCAACTGCAAATCCTTTGGCACTATTGTTGCTTTCATTGCTGGTTTCAGTAATATTTTCAGGCTCCGGTATTTCAAAGAAAAGATGATTTAAAGTAGCATTTATGCTACTATTTTTTATTTTTTTAAAACGGTTTTTCAAAATTTTCCAAGTATTAAAATTATTAATTTGACGTATCATTATTTTATATGTTGATGTAATAACTGGTCAAATAATGCTCCGTTTCTGTAAAATAATCAAAACCTTTATATAAAACTTCCAATAAACTATTAGGTAGATATTGATGTAATTGCGATTTTTCTCTAAATTATGTGATTCGCTCAATATTATTAACTAATCGAAAGAGGTGTAATTATGGCTGAAGAAGAAAAAATTGAAGAAACTTCCGAAGAATACTTTGATGAAGATGAAGAAAAATTACCTTTTGCTAAAGCTGAAGTTGTAAGATTAATGAAAGAAAATCTTGACGATGACAAAATGATTAGGGAAAGGGTAAAAGTTGAAATGAACAAATTCTTAGGTGAAGTGTTAAAAAACGTATGTAAACAATTAAATGAATATCCATACACCACCATCGAATACGAAATGCTTAAAGAATCAGTTTATCCATACACTAATATTGAAAGAATTAATCAAGAAAAAGAAAGAATTTTATTACATTTAGAAGCTATTAAAGCAGATTGTAATGCATTAGCTATGGATGTACAAAGAACATTAAAATTAAAAGATGTTGCTGAAGAGGACACATTCGTCAACTTCTCAGCAAATGATGAAGAAGAGGAAGAAGAATAGATTTTCTTCCTTTAATTATCTTCAATATGACTAAAACCTGTTTTTAATTCGCTTAATTCCTCTTCAGGAATGTCTAATATTTCAACGCTTTCACTTACAACATTACTCTGTCCGAAAGGATCAAGTATTATTAATGTGGCAGTACCGTTTCCTTTTTTTAACTCAAGAATTTCATTCAGTGTTTTCTTACCGTTTCTTTGAGATTCCTCATCCTCAAACAAGTTCAATGCTTTTTTAACAGCACTTTCAAAACGGGTAAGCACGCCTTCCACATTGGTTATATAACCTTCAGATTTTGGACCAGGCTCAACTTTAACGCCAATTTCCGGAATCATGACGGTTGCTGATTGTGATCTGACAATTCTCACAGATAAAGTGTTTTTATTAATCTCTAAAACATATTTTGCAGGGTCATTCTGCTCTAAAGCAATAATGTCTGAGTGTTTGAATCCGCATGCCGGACATTGGATGGTAGTTTCCATCACTTTTCCGAAATGAGGTATTTCTATTTCCTTCATGATGGATTTGGCAACGCCTTCCTTGGCACATGCGGGACATTTGATAATCATTTCATTAATTGTTTCATCATTCATTTAAAACATATCCTTTTTCAGTTAATTCGTTTACGATTTTATCTAACTTTTCTTGATTGGAAGCACAGATTGTTGTTTTTCTATATTCTGATAATTCATATAATTCGGTTAAATATTCTTTTTTGTTTTTATCATTGTTAATATTCTTAATGAAGTTATTTGCGGATTCCCCATCTGAAACGGAAATATTCCTGATTAAAGGTTCTTTAAATCCTTTGATGTTATATGTGATCTTTTCAAGACTTCCGCCATTTTGGTTGATGATTATGTCGATTACATCTTCAAGTTCATCGACACTGTTGATTAGGTTTACGGTGGTGCAGGACCTGTTGATAATTGATAATATTTTATCCAGGGTTTTTTCAACACTTTCAGTGTTTATTACATGCACATTATTCGCCTCTGCCTGACTCAATAGGTGGTCGTGGATTATTCTATTTTCCTTAAAGAAATCCAGTTGTTTTCCACCACGATGTATCTGAACAGCTCTTTTTACAAATCTTTCCTTGTGGGATTCCTCATCGGAACTTAAAACAAAGAAATAAATGTTTGCAAATTCTTTGAACTGGTCAATGTCAATCAATCCCGGCACTAAATGTACGCCCTCAATTACAATATCGTCATAATCTGTTATTGCCCTTTGGATAATCTTTTCAAGTCCAGGTATCACGTATGATGCATGGTCATCGAATCCGGCTGCAACCAATTCATCATAACTTGCATATCTGTTCTTGTTTCTAATATGTTTATATGCATCATAGGAGGAACTGTGCAATGCTGGCGCATATTCTTTACCAATTATGCCCCTCACTACAGCTCTTATAAAGTCACTTTCAATTAAATGCTTAATATCGAGTGATTTGGCCAGTTCTGCAGCAATTGTTGATTTTCCAATTCCTGATGCGCTTCCAATTAATATAACATAAGGTTTTCTCATGTTAGTGTCTCCTAAAAAGTTTTTTAATATTATTTATAATATATGTAATTTTTCCTTAAAAAACATTATACTTTATAAAGGTGGAAAATTATAATTAATTATAATAACAATTTTTTTAAAATTATTTTTTAAAAATTATTATGATAAACTACATGATTAGTTATAAGTTATAAATTATAGGATAGGGGTGAAGTTTTTGTATTCAGTAAAATCAGTAAAAGATATTCAAAATTTAAATCCATTCATTGTCGTTGGATGTGGAGGAGGCGGAGAGAAATTCGCCAATCTTGATGGCATTGAAGCAGTAGGATTTATTGATGATGATGTCAGAAAACAGGGAAAACAATATTGTGGCCAAATAATATCAAGCAGTCTTGAAGAATGTTTAAAAGATGCTCCTGAGGCCAAATCACTTGTTATAATGTTGCCTATTGGTGCAGAAGGTGTTGCACTAAAATATGCTGTTCAGGCTATTGATGCAGGTTTGAATGTTGTCACTTCTTTTAGATCATTGTCCATTTCCGAAAACTTGTCTTTAAAGAAATTTGCTGATTCCAAAAATGTTGTTATTAAAGAGATTAGTCCAAGACTTGATGTAGTTGAAAAAATTGCGGGTGTTGCCCCTAAAAAATCATGTGAAGTTTTACCTAAAATATCCTATACTCCTAAAGCACCTGTAATTTTTGTTGGAGGAACATCTCAGGAATGTGGAAAAAGAACAACCACTAAAATGTTAGGTTTGGCAAGTGCCGAAAGAGGATTAAATCCTGCTATAATTTCCACTGATGAAATGGGATTGGAAGAACCAACTGATTTTAACTTTAGGGCAGGAAGTTTATCTGCTATGGATGTTCCGTCTGCAGTCCTGTCTGCTATCAAATATGTTGAAGAAACAAAAAAACCTGATATTATTTTTATTGAAGGACAATCTAGTTTAACTGAAATCGGAAATCCTCATCCAAGAGGTCTGTCAGCCGCTATTTTAATAGGTGCATCTCCTGATGCAGTTATTGTAGGTCATAGACCAAACCACCCTTACAGAGAACCTAGGGGTATTGAAGAGGAAATTAGAGCTATTGAAGCTGTTGAACCGACCAAAGTTGTTGGATTGTCAATTAATCTTAAAAATGCTAGTTTAGACATGTGTCCTGAATACTTTGAAGATACATTTAATCTGCCTGCAGAGGATGTTTATAAAAATGGCGCTTCAAAATTATTAGATGCTATTTTTGAATATTTAGAGGAGTAATTTGAATGAGTTTTTTAGATGACGTTAAAAAAAGTTTAGGCTTTGAAGAAACAGACAGCAGTAACAAACCGAAAAACGAGCTATCAGACCTTGTTGACTCAATTCGTGATGTATTAAAACCTAAGGAAAATCCAAACAGGTCACAAGATCCTCGTCAACAGCAGTATAGGCCAAATCCTCAACCGCAATACAGACAAAATCCTAATGTGCCTCACAGGCAAGTTCCAAATCCTGCAAGGGACCCAACCAGCCCTATGCCAAAACCAACTCCTATTTATGATGATTTTGAAGTTATTGAACCTGAACAGTCTTTTTATGAAATTGTTTTAATCAGACCAAAAACAATCGATGACATTAATTATATTGTTGACCAGGTGCTTGAAGAAAAGAATCCGGTCATCGTTGATTTATCCTTTTTAGAAAGAGAAAGTGCTCCTAACTTTAAATTGGCAGGAGAAAAAATTAAGCAAATGAGGGCAAGATATGGTGCTCAAGCTTTATTGCTTTCACGTAGTGAAGAGAAAAATTTAATTATCATCTCACCTAAAAAGGTTAAAGTTATCAATAAAGGATAAGTAGATTAATTTCTACTTTAACTATTTTTTTAAGAATTTAATGTATTTGATTAATACATATACAACCAATACTGTCGCTATAACCGTCTGCAAAGCTAAAACATAATTTAAAAGTCCTATTTTTAGTGTGCCCAGAACTCCCTTTGTTGCAAGGGCACTGATTACGAATGGAAATGTGAATGCCGCAAAGCTTGGGTAGAACCTTATTTTTATATTTCTTATCAGTTTGTATATTGCGAAAATGTAGAATATTGATGCTATGCTATATAGAACTGTTAGAAACTCGTTTGAAATGATGTCTGCGGAGTTAACATATCCCACAATCAATATGCTGAACAATGCTGTAAAAATACATGTTAACGGTCTGTTCATTTCCGGAATTTTATCATAAATAAATTCCCTGTATAATACTAACGGTGTGGATACAAGCATTCCGATAAATCCGATAATGAAGAATATGAAATCCGCATCATTGATTCCATGGACGTTTGCAGTAATTGCGGCCATGGTGATTCCAACATAGACTATCCAGTAGCTTGGATAAACATTGGAAATATCAAAATTGTGCACGATAAAATGATAGGTAAAGTAAATTATTAATAAAATATGAAGCACTATTCCAATTATCCATAGGGTATATGAAATACCTGGCATAAATGGCATGAGATATGTAGATAGGATCATCAAACTCATTGAAAATGTTCCTGAACTGCTTGCAATGACCGGATTTTTAAAGTCATCTTTTATGAGTTGAGGATAAAAAACAACTTTTAGAAGGATTAAGATTAGAAATATTATGCCTATTGCTCCAAAAAGAAATCTAAGGCTGGGATGTATGTTCTGAAGAAGATTTCCCAGGGATAATGATGCAAGGATTAATCCGGAAACTGGAATAGGTAGTTTTTTAATGATATTCATTTTATCTAAAGATTAAAAAATTTTTGAGCATTCTTATGTGAGACCTTTTCAATTTCGCTTTTTCCATAGCCCTGCCTTGTTAGTTCACGGACTGTTTTCGGTACGGAAAGGGGATCTGATGGCTTGTTGCTTATATCACTGTTCAACAGGAATTTGTCAAATCCATATTCGTCCAGAATTGATATTGCTTCAAATTTATCCATTTTTTGAGGCTGTACAGTTAAGCCCAACATGCAATCACAATCGATTACATCTCCGATGACTTTTGGATTTATGTGGTCGATTACTGCTTGTTTTTCACTGATATGCTCTGGGATAATGTCCAAAATCACTTTTAAGACTTCACTTTTATTTTTGCGGGGAGTATGTATGATTACTTTGGAATTTGTTTCATCTGCTATGTCCAATTGCTGTTTGAATATGCTGACTTCATTATCTGTTAAATCTTCAAGGCCGATTTCGCCGATGGCAACAATCTGTTCTGTTTCAATCCATTCATACAAGCTTTCAAAGATTTTTTCAGGATTGACATTTGAATTTGTAGGATGGATTCCAAGAGCAACCTTCAAATCAATCCCATGTTCTGAAGCTCTTTTTGTATCTAGTTCAAGAATTCTATTTAGATGATTCAAAAGAACAATATCCTCTGGTATTTTATATGGGTAATAACTGCAGGTTATTGCACAATCAATTCCAGCCAAATACATCTGTTCAAAATCTTCTCCGCTTCTTGCATCTGCATGCATGTGTGTGTCTATCATTTTAATCCCAAGTCAAAATTAATTTTGTTTCTTAAAAGTTATCTAACATTTTTTGGTTAATAAAGTTTTTGTAAGTGCGATTTTTCACTTTTCTGCACTTCAAGAGTTTATATATCCTATCGTAATAAAAAATAAAGGTGCGAGTAATAAAATGTAGGTGACAAATATGACAGAAAGTTCAAACTACTTAAAAAACTATGATGTGGTATCTGATGATGTTAAATTCGCTGCAAATTCAATTATCAGATTAAAAATATTGGCTTCACTATTAGAAAAATCCCAAAACATGAAGGATCTGGCTAAAAGCACTGAATTAAACTACAGTTCAATTTCAAGCACTTTGCATGGTTTGGAAATTAGGGATTTTGTTTACCGTGAATCCAACAAATACTTTTTATCCAATTCCCTAAAAGTACAGATAAAACATGTTTTGGAACTTAAGGAAGTTGTAAACTTGCTTAACAGATTCTTTAACATTATTGAGGGTCATGTTATTGATATGGTTCCGGAAAAATCCATAAATGAATTGTATTTGCTTGGAAAAGCGGAGTTGGTGGAATCAGTCGGCATCGATGCATATAAAATCAATACCTGCATTGAATCTTCATTGGCTGATGCTAATCGTGCACGTTGCATTCTGCCATTTTATCAGCTTAACTTCAATGAAAGGTTAAATTCACTAGTCAATGATGGAAAATTTGTGGATTTAATCGTTTCTGATGAAATCTATGATATTTATGAGAAAAAATCGGACTCCCGATACATATCATCATTCAAATCTAAAAACAATTTTCTCTTGATTGTCACTGATAAAATGATGATTTTGGGTTTGTTTAAGGATAATGGTCATTTTGATCAAAACAGATTGGTGGTATCTGAAAACAAGGATGCGATGATGTGGGCCAATAACCTATTTAGAAATTTTAAAAAGAGTAATAAATGAGTTTACACTCATTTATAAAATTTTTCTAAGTAATCTTTCAAGTCTTCGATTGCTATTCTTTCCTGAGCTTCAGTGTCTCTGTCTCTTATAGTGACCTGATTGTCTTCTAAGGTGTCGAAATCAACAGTTACTGCAAGTGGAATACCAATCTCATCAGCTCTTGCGTATCTTTTACCGATGGTTCCGGTTGCATCATATTCAACTTTAAAACCTTCCATTCTTAAGGTTTCAGTCAATTCCTGTGCAACTTCCGGAAGTCCCTTCTTGTTTACCAATGGGAAAATTCCAAGCTGAACTGGTGCTACTGATTTATCAAACTTGAAGTAGTCCTTTTCATCGGTTTCGGTAAAGGAGTGAAGTAAAACTGAGTAGGTAATACGGTCAATACCGAATGACGGTTCAATTACATGGGGAACAATTTTTTCTCCGGTAATTTCCTCTTCAACATCCTCAAAGATAAGCAAATCTTCGGTTACTTCATAAACCTTATCCAATTCGATGGTGAATTTGCCGTCGTTTTCCAAGGCCTGTTTGACTTCATCAACATCAGCCTCTTCGATTGCCTGTTTGACTTTAGGAGAATCTCCTTTAAATATCGGTCCGAATTTGGATAAGTTAGGTTTGACGATTGTTTTTTGAACTTTTTTAGGTTCATCGTATTCAATGAACACGTTCAATTCGTCATTACTGAATTTGGAGTGGGAACTTAAGTCGTAGTCTCCCCTGTCTGCAATTCCGATTATTTCAACCCAACCGTATTTGTCGGTTTTAACTTCAACGTCCCAGCAATCAAGGGCATAATGGGCCATTTCTCCTTTGAGGTGTTGTCTGAATCTTAAAACATCTTCAGGTATTCCAATTTCAGTCAGGAATTTACGTGCTAAATATAATTGATAAATCAGCATTTCATTTGCTACAATACCTTTGTCAAGTGCTTCACGAGCGGTTATTTCTAAAGGTTCCAAATTGTTTTCCTGAACTTCCTGTGAATTTAAGCGCAGCATCACATCTTCAATCTGTGAAAATTTAGGATGGGTCTTGTCCTTAGGGTTTAAAAATATTTCAGCTTCGGCCTGGGTAAATTCACGGAGTCTGATTACTCCCTGTCTTGGGGATATTTCGTTTCTGTATGCTTTTCCCAGCTGCACTGCACCGAAAGGCAATTTTCCTCTGAAGAATCTTTCCAAACGTTTGAATAGGATGAATATTCCCTGTGCTGTTTCAGGTCTCATATAACCTACTTTATCACCTTTGGCACCGATTTCAGTTTTAAACATGAGGTTATAATTCCAGATGTTTGAAAGTTTTCCTCCACATTCCGGACATACGATGTTGTTGTCGATAACGATTTGGTCAAGCTCCTCGTTTTCAAGGCTTTCCACGTCCTCACCAATGACCTCTTCGATAATGTGGTCCGCTCTGAAAACTTCTCCACATTCTTCGCATTTACACATAGGATCGGTAAAGTTGTCCACGTGTCCTGATGCCTTCAGAACTTCTTTTGGCATTACAGTTGGTCCTTCAATTTCATAGAACCCTTCACCAGAAACGTATTGTTTTCTCCATTTCTGCATGATGTTATTTTTTAAACTGGCTCCAAGAGGACCATAATCGGTAAAACCTGATACTCCGGAATATATCTCAAAAGATGGCCATAAAAATCCTCTTTTTGCACTAATATTTGACATTTTATCATGATTCATAAATAATTGCTCCTAATCTTTTTTTAATTCATAATCTAATTTAACTCTACTGCTTTCAGGGCGAGTTTGACCCATATATTTACTTTTTCTGCTTGGGTGTCCATATGGTAATTCGGAAGGTGTTGTCATGGTTTCAAACACAATCTGACATACTCTTTGTCCAGGATATAATGCAACAGGCATTGCTCCGATGTTTGATATTTCCAAAGTTATCTTTCCTTCAAAACCAGGGTCGATAAAACCTGCTGTAACGTGCATAGTCACTCCTAACCTGCCCATACTGGATCTGCCTTCTACCCTTGCAACAAGGTCATCAGGTATTTTAACATATTCTAATGTGGTAGCTAGTGCGAATTCATTTGGATGAATTATAAATGCATCTCCTTTAGGGACGGTTGTTGATTCCATATATGATGCAACGTCTTCTTCATCTTTCGGGTCGATATATGGTTTTCTGATAACCTTAAATACTTTAAATTCATCTCCTAATCTCATATCAACGGATGAAGGTTGGATTTGTTTTTCATCTAAAAGGGGTTCAATTCCAATTTTTCCCTCATCAAGGTATTCTTTTATAGTTTTATCACTCAATATTGCCATATTTTCACGCAAATTATAATTCTCTTATCTCTAATAAATTGTCGATTCTATTAACTATGTTATCGATGGTTTTTTCACTATAATCAATTGTTATAGCATCAAATTTACATGCATTAACGCAAAGTCCGCAGCCTTTGCAATTATCATAATCAATGGATATTTTATTGTCTTTTAGACTAATGGAATCAAACATGCAAACTTCATTTAAACATTTTTTACACATTTTACAATTCTCTTCTTGAAGTTTAACTGTGACTCCGTCAAGTTTTTCTAATTTTTCACTTATTTCATTATCTAAATTAGGATATACTTTCCATAAACAGCAACATGGGCAGCAATGACAGATTGTTAACAGTCCTTTTCCAGGTCTGATATTCATCCAAACGGTATCAATCTTATTTCTTCCGATAATGTGGCTTAATCCTGCTTCATCTGCCCTATCAACTTGTTCTAATGCCTCTTCCACTGTGGCCAAATGTCCAATATGTTTAGGAATTTTTCTTGCTGTAGGTCCAAGGAAAATGCAACCTATGTCCTGAGGATAATCCTGACAGTTGTTTGATGACCTGCATAAGCAGGAATTCATAATTACTATGTCATCACAACGTTTGATAACATCCTTGATAATTTGTGTAGGTAAAAATTCAGAGCCTTCTGATTCTATTTTCTGATTTATGTTGATTGTATTCGGAATGACGATAATTTCGTCATCTTCAAAAAGCATTTTGTCAACGATTTTTCTGTATACTTTTGATTTTTTTGTAATTTCTGCAATCCAAAATCTCCAATTGAAGACGTATTTTAGAGAAAATCTGCTAATGTCTACAAATCTAGGTCGCCTCATTGTTCACCAATCTTATTTTTTAATCTTCTTAAAATGCCTTTTAATGTAAAGGCTTCTCGTCCTGTTATGAATGCTCTTGAAATAATGTTGTTGAATGTCTTTTTAGCATTTTTCTTTTTATGCTCAGGTATATCAAGAGAATCTATTAAATCGTTCATATCTTTTTGCAAATAGTCTTTTTCTAAATTGCTGCTTTCACTCAGGCCCTCAACTGCATAGTCATGCTTGTTTTTAAATAATTCATAAAATATTATTGCGGCTGCATGTGAAATGTTCATTATTGGGTATGTCGGATCGGTTGGAATGGATACGCAAATGTCACAATCACTTATTTCCTTATTTGTCAGTCCATCCCCCTCTCTTCCAAACAGTATTGCAATCTTATTTGAAACGTTCATTGATTTGCCAAGCTCTTCAGGCCTTATTGGAATTCTTGATAAATTGTAGCTTCCTCCAGCCATTCCTGTAGATGCAACCTTGAAGTCGATTCTTTGTGACTGGTAAAACTCATCCAGGCTCTGGTATATCTTTGCATTTTCCACGATATACTTTCCATGTGTTGCCTGGTAATAAGCTTCATTTGTTAATTTTGTTGGATTTATCAAAACCAAATTCTTCAATCCGAAGTTTGCCATTGTCCTTGCCAGAAAACCAACATTTCCAGGGGTTTCACATTCAACAAAAACGATGTAAATATTTTCTTTAAATAGGTTAAGTTCCTTTTCCTCTTTTTCCCTAATGAGTTTAGCCCTGGCACTGCCTCGGGATTGGGTTTTTGATTTTGCTTTTTTTGTAGATGTTGATTTCTTTTCGGTTTTGCTTTCTTCTTTGCTTTCTGGGGAATTCATGGCAGTTGTTTCCACCACTTTTTCTTCAGTTACGGCAGCATCTCCTATTTTAATCAACTCCAAGTAATCTTATTCATAACTTTTTTCTAATAATTTGAGAATATGCATTGATTCAACGTTTTCCAAGTCAATTGCATTCAAACCATCCTGCAGGTTCAATTCACAGAACGGACATATTGTAATTACTGCTTCGGCACCTGTATCCTTTATCATCTCAGCTTTGGATTTTGATAAGTCCATTGCAATTTCAGGTTTTCCGGATTTGATTCCTCCGCCTGCGCCGCAGCACTGGCAAGGATATTTCATCTCTTCAAATTCCACTCCAGGAATCATTTCAATAATGTTTCTAGGAGCATCTTTTATTCCCTGTCCTCTTCCTAAATGGCATGGGTCGTGATATGTGACTTTCATGTTCACTTCATTTAGTTTTGAAGCGTCGATTTTGTCTTCCAGAAATTCACTTATGTCCATTACATTTAGTTCAGATCCAAAATGAGGATGATTGTTTTTCAGTGTAGCTCCACAGCCGGAACAGATTGTAATGACCGTGTCGTAATCTTTAAACACTTCCTTGTTTTTATCAACAAGGTCCTGGACGATATCAGTCTGGCCTGTTCTTAAAAGGGGTGAGCCGCAGCATACCTGGCCTTCAGGAACATCAATGTCAATTCCGTTTTCCTTTAAAATTTTAACTAATGTGTGGCCAAGTTCGGGGAATTTGTAGTCCACCATACAGCCTGTAAAGAACGCAATTTTGGAGCCGGTTTCGTGTACAGCTTCCTTGAGGAATGGTGTATTTTTGGTTTTAACAGACCTTCCGGTTTCCAAAATGTTTTCCTTGAATGCAACATGTTCTGGGAGAGGTCCTGAACCGTTGGCCACTGCAATTGCACGCATCTTTTCAATTGCGTCTCCAAAGGTGTTTATGTTTTTCGGACAAACGGATAAGCATTTGCCGCAACTTGTACAGTTGTACAATCCGTCATCAAGGGCTTCTTTGAGTCTGTCAAAGTTATCTCTTGGATCTGTTTCAAATTTCCTGATGTATCTCATAAGGTACGGTCCGCCAAACTCCTCAGTTGCAATGTTGACAACCGGACAGGTTGAAAGGCAGGAATAACATTCGATACAGCTTCTTACCTTTTTAGTTTCGCTGGATTCACTTTTTGTGATGTCTTCGTTGATGCTTTCACATTTATGGTCACATTGAAGAGACAGTTCCAATTGCTTTACTTTAGCTTCAATGCTTGACCTGTCAACAATCAAATCCTTAATAACTGGAAAATGGAGAGGTTCGATTATTGCTCCGTCCTTAATTTCCTTCTGACAGGCAAGGGCCCCATTTCCTTTGAATAATATTCCGCAGGATCCGCATTGTCCTGCCCTACAGGAACTTTGAAAACTGATATCTGCATCATATTTGTCATTAATAGCTTGCAGAGCATCGAGAACCTTCATATGGGGTGTCTTTTCAATTTCATAACACTCCAGATGAGGTTCTGTGTCTGTTTCACTATTGAATCTTGAAACATAAACTTTAATCATCATTTCCCCTCTAAACTTGTAAGTTTATAAAACATTATAATATATATTTATAGTTTGTTGTACTATATAATATATTGTTATTAATATTATTTTGAGGAAATTATAATGAATTTAAAAGAATTAGTCACAGGAGTATCTGGTGAAAAACAGTTTTTGCTAGGTAATGAAGCTGCTGTAAGGGGAGTTATTGAGGCAGGTGTTTCCATTGCAGCTACATATCCAGGAACTCCTTCATCAGAAATTGGAAATATATTGTCAGTATTGGCTAAGGATGCGAATATCTATTTTGAATTTTCAACTAATGAAAAGGTCGCCATGGAAGTTGCTGCCACTGCTGCGGCTTCTGGTTTAAGGTCATTTACATTCATGAAACATGTAGGTTTGAATGCCGCTGCGGATTCATTCATGACTACCGCATATTCCGGTGTGAACGGCGGAATGGTGATCCTGTCAGCCGATGACCCTTCACTTTTCTCATCTCAAAATGAACAGGATACTCGTAATTATGCAAAATTAGCTAACATGCCTATTTTAGAACCATCCAACTGTCAAGAAGTAAAAGATATGGTTAAATATGCATTTGATTTATCAGAACAGTTTAAAATACCGGTAATTGTGAGAACAACAACCCGTGTATCCCATATGAGGGGTGTTGTCGAATTCGGAGATGTGGCTGACAATTCATCAAACAACGACAATCACTGGAAAAGAGGACACTTTAACAAGGACCCTTCCAAGTATGTTCCGGTTCCGGCCTTTGCAGGAGATATGCACGTAAGATTATGGGACAAAATCCATAAAATTGAAAAACTAACCAATGAAAGTGAATTCAATAGGGAAGTTGAACTTTCAGGCGATAAGAAGTACGGTATAATAACCTCAAGCAGTGCATACAATTATGCCCATGATGTCTGCAAGTTCAATGATTTGGACATTAACATCTTAAAATTAGGATTTTCATATCCGTTCCCTCATGACCTTGTAGCCGAATTCCTGAAGGATTTGGATGAGGTTTTCATTGTCGAGGAAGTGGACCCGATTATTGAAAGAGATACCTTGGCGGTTGTTGGTGCTGAAAAACTCAATGTTACAGTGCACGGTAAACTGGATGAAACTTTTCCTATTTATCATGAATTCAACTCCGATGTCGTGGCCGACGGCATAAACAAGGTTTTAAATTTCAAACAGGATTCAGAAGTTAAATTCTCTTCAAGTCTTGAAAAGCTTCAGGACGATATTCCTTCACGTGCTCCGGTATTGTGTGCGGGATGTCCTCACAGGGCAATGTATTATGGAGTAAACATTGCAATCGAGGAATTGGGTTTGAAACCATCCGATGTTGTATTTGCTTCAGATATCGGTTGTTACACTTTAGGTATCAATCCTCCTTACAATGCTGCCGATTACCTATTGTCAATGGGTTCAAGTGTCGGTGACGGCTGCGGATTTTCAGTTTCAACTGACCAGAAGGTTGTAAGCTTCATTGGAGATTCCACATTTTTCCACAGTGGTGTTTCACCATTAATCAATGCGGTACACAACAAACACAATTTTGTATTGACCGTTCTTGACAACAGAATCACTGCAATGACCGGTGGTCAGCCTAACCCTGGAATTCCTGTTGACGGAATGGGCGATGAGGCTCCTGAAGTTTCAATCCGTAAACTTGCTCTGGCATGCGGATGTGATTTTGTACGTGTAATCAATCCGTTTAATTTAGACCAAGTCGTTAAAACTTATAAAGAGGCTATTGAAAGAGAAGATACTGCAGTTATCATATCAAAAGCTCCATGTACTTTGATTAAAGGTTTGACTAAAAAACCTCCTGTACAGCTGGTTGAGAAAAACTGTAATAACTGTGACAAGTGTGTAAGTGAACTGGCATGTCCGGCCATTTCAAAAATCAATGGAAAGATAGTAATTGATGAAGCGCAATGTGACGGCTGTAATGTTTGTATACAGGTTTGTAAGTATGGTGCTCTAGAGGCAGGTAGGTGATAATATGGATAATCATTATAGTATTTATATTTGCGGTGTAGGAGGTCAAGGAATTATTAAAACCTCCACAATCATTGGTGAAGCTGCAATGAACCAGGGTTTGGATGTAGTTATGAGTGAAATTCACGGTATGTCTCAAAGAGGAGGATCCGTATCAACTGAATTGAAAATTGGAGGATACAATTCATCAATCATACCAAAACAGGGTGCAGACATGTTGCTTTCCTTTGAGCCTATTGAAACTATAAGGGGACTTGACAAGGTCAACTCTGAAACCAAGATCGTTTACAATACTCATCCGATAATCCCATCTTCAACAGACAAGGCTTATCCTAGTGTTGACAGCATAACCAGAACATTAAAGGAAAACTTTAAGCATGTGCTGCCTATAGACGGAACCCAATTGGCTATTGATGCGGGAAGCGTTTTATCATTGAATATGGTTCTTTTAGGTGCGGTTACTGCTGATGACAAGTTTCCACTAACAAAGGAATCTGTCATTGATGCAATGAAAAATAACTTAAAACCTAAATTCCATGACATGAATTTAAAGGCTATTGAAAGTGGGTACAAATCTATCAA
This sequence comes from uncultured Methanobrevibacter sp., assembly GCF_902788255.1. Classification (NCBI taxonomy): domain Archaea; kingdom Methanobacteriati; phylum Methanobacteriota; class Methanobacteria; order Methanobacteriales; family Methanobacteriaceae; genus Methanobrevibacter; species uncultured Methanobrevibacter sp. Next base: position 22,913 of record NZ_CADAJR010000019.1, on the reverse strand, counting down.
AGGTTAAATTTTAAATAGTATTTATATAATATATTTAATTAGATTAACAGTTGTGGTATTATGGCTTATAAAATTGACAATGCTATTGTAAAAAAAGACAGAAACGGAAGGATATCATTAATTGATCCTGAAAATGTTTTTAAAGATGAAGACGCTTTCATTGCTATTAAAAGTGATGATTTAATTACCATTCAACTTTTAATTAATGGTATATTGAGCAATGACTTTAAAAATTGGAGAGAATTAGGCACTATTCCTGATAATGAACCTTTAAAAAGTCTTTTTGTACGTTTGGGTTATTCAAGAGAAGATATATCTAATCTTTTAAAAGAATTTTAGATATCTTTTTCTTATCTTTTTTTAATATTTTTACAAAATTAGTGTGGATTTTTTTTATAGATAGTTTTTCTAATTTTAGTGGTGTTTAAAAAAAATAGGAGAAAAGAGTAAATCTTTTCTATATATTTTTAATGTCTGCTTCGTCTAAAATTTTAACGTTGCTGCCTTTAAGTGCATCGATTGCCATTTCCATGTTTTCTAATCTCATTGCAACAATAGCTTCATTGCTGTTGCTTCCGACAAATGCATATAAATATTCAAGGTTAATATTTTTTTCATCAAAAACAGCCAAGGTTGAATTTAATCCGTTTGGTTCGTCAGGTATTGCTAAAACGATAACTTCATTTTCTTTAACAATAAAACCGTCTTTTTCAAGTGCTTCAATTGCTGTTTTGTTATCTGAAACAATCAATCTTAAAATACCATATTTGGTTGTGTCTGCAATGGATAATGCACGGATGTTGATATTAGCTTTTGCTAATGTGTCGATTGCTTTTTTAATTCTTCCTTCTTTGTTTTCTACGAAAATTGAGATTTGTTTAACTGCCATCTTATCACCTTTTTAAAGATTTCTTTCGTCAATTACACGTACTGCTTTACCTTCGCTTCTTGGAAGGGATTCCGGTTCAACAATAGTAACGTCAACCCTGATTCCAGTTTCTGATCTGATGGATGCCTGAATTTGTTTTTCAACTTGTTCCATTTTTTTCATTTCATCTGAGAATAACTCTTTTGAAGCTTCTACTTTCACTTCTACTTCATCAAGAATGTCCGGTCTGGTTACGTGGATCATGTAGTTAGGGCTTGCGCCTGAAACTTTAAGTAATGCTTTTTCAATTTGGGATGGGAAAACCATAACTCCTTTGATTTTAAGCATGTCATCACTTCTACCGGTAATTCTGGTCATTCTGACAGTGGTTCTTCCACATTCACATTTCTCACCGATGAGTGATGTCAAGTCTTTTGTTCTAAATCTTAAAATAGGCATTCCAGTTTTGGTAAGTGAAGTTAGGACAAGTTCTCCATTTTCACCGTAATCCAAGGTTTCACCGGTTTTTGGATCGATTATTTCAGGGTAGAAGTGGTCATCCTGAATGTGCATTCCGTTCTGACAGTCACATTCCTGTGCTACACCAGGACCCATTACTTCGGTTAAACCGTAGATGTTGTGGGTTTTAATTCCAAGAGAAGTTTCAATTCTTTTTCTCATTTCGTTTGTCCACATTTCAGCTCCGTGGATTCCTGCTTTCAGATTAATGTCTTCTAATGCGATTCCTGCCTTTTCTCTTGATTCACCAAGATACATTGCATATGAAGGGGTACATGTTAGGATATCACTTTGGAAGTCTATCATTGTATCTAATTGTCTTCGGGTGTTTCCCGCAGAAATTGGAATTGTGATTGCTCCCATTTTATTCCCACCGTGGTGTATACCGAATCCTCCGGTGAATAATCCGTATCCGTATGCGTTTTGGATAATGTATTCTTCTTTAGCACCGGCCATTTTGAGTCCACGTGCAATACATTCTCCCCAAATGTCCAAGTCATTTTGGGTATATGCGGTTACGGTTGGTTTTCCTGTGGTTCCGGATGATGCGTGTACTTCCACAATCTCTTCACGAGGGACTGCTAAAAGTCCTAATGGATAAGCTTCTCTTAGGTCACTTTTTGTTGTAAATGGAATTTTTTCAATGTCTTTTAATGTTTTAATATCTTCTGGTTTTAATCCGATTTCATCGAATCTTTTTTTATAAAACTCGACATTTTCATAGGCGAGCTTTACAGTCTTTTGTAGTCTTTCTAGTTGTACTTTTTCTTTTTCTTCTTTATTCATACATTCTGCTTTTTCATTCCAAAACATAGTATCCCTATTTTTTCAAATTTTATTAATATTTTAATTATTCACTTTGAATCATATAAAACTTTGTTAATTTGTTTAATTTTTTTATTTTTTCAAGTTAAGGTAAAAATTGATTTAAACTTGTTAAATTATAAATAAACATCAATATTGACTTTATTTAAACTATAACATTTATATGTTGATTATTTTATAGATTATCGTGGTGATTTTAATGAAATCTAAATTCAAACAAGGAATTGAAGAATTTGAAAATGAAAGTTATGATTGTGCATTAAAGCATTTTGAAGGTATTGGCCAAGACGATGATGATTATGAAATTTCTTTGCTGTACAAAATTTCCTGTCTGATTCATTTAAAACGATATAGGCAAGCCCTGTCATTATCAAATCGGTTAATTGAAAAGTATCCTCGGGAATTTCCATTGTGGTTTGACAAGGCCAGATGCCATATACTTTTAAAGGAGTATGATGAGATGGAATCTGCCCTTATCCATTTAGAAAGGATTGTTGATAAAACCGACAAGGTGGATTTGTTGTACATGGCCAAATTGTACAATTATTTGCATGACAATTCGAAGGCTCTTGAATATGTCAATATGGCATTGGAAATTGATGAAAATTATGTGGATGCATTGGATGAAAAGTTTTTAACTGCTGTTCAGCTCAGGGATAAGAAATCTCAGGAGGAGGCAATAGTGAAGTTATACGACATTTCCGATAAAAGGCTAATTGATTCCATGCCTCTGTTTTTCATGAAATTGCTTTCAAAAGACTATGAGGGGGCACTGGATTTGCTGAATGAGGCTAATGTTCAAAAGGAAGATGAAAATTATGTTGAATTGTACAAGGGAGCAATCTATAAGCATCTGACTGATGATTTGAATGCACAGTTGATGCTTGATGATAACATTGAGTTGGATGTTGAAGACGCCATTAGAATCATGCTCAAATTCAAGGAAAACGGCACGGATCACGGCCAAATTCATGGTGTAAATTATTTTGTACTTTGATGAACGATAATGTACCATAAGGTATTATAATAATGTTTAAATATTTTACAAGCAATATATTAAATGGTGAATATTTTTAGAGGTAATTAATTATGGACGTTATGATTTTGGCAATAATATTTATTGTTTACATATTCGCCTTAGTCTTTGTAGGTTACTATGCTTACAAGAAAACCAATTCCTCTGAAGACTTTATGATTGCTGGTAAAGACACACACCCATTCATTATGGCTATGAGTTATGGTGCAACATTCATCTCAACGGCGGCAATTGTAGGTTTCGGTGGAGTTGCAGGCCAATATGGAATGAGTGTTTTATGGCTAGCATTTTTAAATATTATAATTGGTGTATTTATCGCATTTGTATTTTTAGGAAAAAGAACCCGTCGTATGGGACATGCACTGGAATCCCTGACATTTCCGGAATTTTTAGGTAAACGTTTCGATTCCAAATTCATCCACTATGTATCCGGATTAATCATATTCTGTGCAATGCCACTTTATGCGGCGGTAGTGCTAATCGGTGCTGCAAGATTTTTGGAATCATCCTTACTGATTGATTTCAGCATTGCGCTTTTAATATTATCTATCATTATCACATTCTATGTGCTCTTTGGTGGAATCCGTGGTGTAATGTATACAGACGCATTACAGGGAACCATCATGGTTGTGGCAATGATGTTCCTTCTTGTATTTGTTTACTGGTTGCTTGGAGGAGTGGACACAGCAAACACCGCACTTACAAACATGGGTCACTTGTATCCTGCCGATGCAATGGCAACGGGCGGAACAGGTTGGACTTCGTTTCCGGAATTTGGAACACCTTTCTGGTGGTCACTTGTATCCTCAACATTGATTGGTGTAGGTATCGGGGTACTCGCACAACCTTCATTGATTGTAAGGTTCATGACCGTTAAATCAGATAAGGAACTTAACAGGTCAGTTCTTATTGGAGGTATATTCATTGCAATCATGCCGACAACCGCTTATATTGTAGGATCCCTATCCAATGTATATTTCTTCGATAAATTGGGTAAGATTGCAGTGGATGTTGTTGGAGGAAACATCGATAAGATTATTCCGACATTCATTACAATGGCACTTCCTGAATGGTTTGTATATATTTTCCTATTGTCCCTTATTGCGGCTGCAATGTCAACAATTTCATCACAGCTTCACACACAGGGAACTGCCTTTGGTGTGGATATCTACGGTACAATAAGGGAAAAATCCAAACAAAAGCTTGATCAGGTAAGCATTTCAAGAGTAGGTATCTTGATAGCTATCATTTTGGCATTGGTAATGGCATTTTCACTTCCGGGAAGTGTAGTTGCATTAGGTACAAGCCTGTTCTTTGAAATCTGTGCAGCGGCATTCCTGCCTGTATTTTTAGGAGCACTCTACTGGAAGGGAATCACAAGACTTGGAGCCATTGCAGGAATATTGTCCGGAACATTCGTAAGTTTATTCTGGTTAATATTCGTATTTAAAAAGACTGCAGTGGGACTTGGAATATGCCAATTCATCCTTGGTGTTGAAACAATCCTGCCGGCCGCTCCATGGCCATTTATTGATGTAATGCTGATTGCAGTGCCTGTATCAGCAATATTTACAATCGTAGTAAGTTTACTGACCAAACCTCCTGCTGATGAGGTTATTGACAAAGCATTTGAAAACATAGACACAAAAGGAAGTGATGCATAATGATGATTTTAGGTATGGAAGACCCATGGATTTGGGGAGTATATGTTGGAATTATCCTGTCCACACTTCTATGTATTGTTTATGGTATCGTAAATTGGAATAAGGGAGATTAGGTTATCTCCAACAGGAGTTATTTTAAATAACTCTTTTTTTTACTATTTTTTTTGTTTATTGTATGCAAGTTCACTTTTTTGATATTGTATTATTTTTTTAATAGTGATATGGAAGATTTGGGATTATCATTAATGGTTGGATTTATTTCCCTAATTGTTGCATATAACAACATTTTTATATGTCTTTAAACTAATTCTATTTTAGGAGATATTATGTCAGAGGTAGTGTTATTAACAGGAGCAGGCCAAATTGGTATGGCAATTGCAAGAAGAATTGGACATGGCAAAAAAATAGTCATAGGGGATAAAAACATTCAAAATGCAGAAAATATTGCTAAAATAATGGTTGAAGCGGGATTTGATGTTGAAATTCAGGAATGTGATATCTCCTCAAGGGAATCAATTAAAAATTTAATCAAAACTGCCCAAAAATATGGTGAAATTTCATATTTCGTTAATGCTGCTGGGGTATCACCGTCACAGGCTCCAATAAAGACAATATTAAAAGTGGACTTATATGGAACTGCAGTTTTACTTGAAGAAATCGGAAAAGTAATAAAAGAAGGAGGTGTTGGAGTAACAATATCTTCTCAATCTGGACATAGGATGAAACAGTTAGGTGCAGAAATTGATGAACAGCTTGCAACAACTCCAACTGAAGAATTGCTGGATTTGGAAGTGCTTCAGGAGGAAAATATTGTTGATACGCTCCATGCCTATCAATTGGCAAAAAGATGCAATGTTAAAAGGGTAATGTATGAAGCATGCAGATGGGGTGAAAAGGGAGCAAGAATCAACTCAATTTCTCCGGGAATTATCGTAACTCCTCTTGCTATTGATGAATTCAAGGGTCCTAGAGGTGATTTCTACAAAAACATGTTTGCAAACTGCCCATCCGGAAGGCCTGGAACAGCGGATGAGGTTGCAAATGTGGCTGAATTATTGATGGGTGATAAGGGAACATTCATCACAGGCAGTGACTTTTTAGCGGATGGCGGTGCAACAGCATCATACTTCTATGGAAAACTTAAACCTTTATAATGATAAAATAGTAGGTAGGTGTGAAAATGAAAGATTTATTTGAAAATTTTGAAAGAATTGAAAAAAATGACCCGGAATTTCATGAGATATTTAAAAACTTTGCTTATGATGAAGTTTACCAGAATTCCAGTTTGGATGAAAAGGATTCAGTATTGGTGAGTTTGGCATCATTGATTGCATGTCAATCTCCAAAGGCATTTAAAAAGATTTTATTGGCTGCTATAAATAAATATATAACTCCTGAAGAAGTTAAAGAACTGCTTTACCAATCTGTTCCATATGTGGGATTTGGCCGTGCACACAATTTCTTTGGGGTTGTAATAAAAGTATTCGATAAAAAAGGAATTGATTTGCCTTTGTCTCCAAGATCCAATACCAATTCCGAAGACAGGTATGAAAAGGGTCTTGAAATACAAAACAGATATTTCGGTGAAGAGTTAATTACAGCAATGAAGCAGACAAGACCTGAAGGTCAAAAACATTTTGACAGTTTCCTTGAAGGTTATTGTTTTGGTGACTTCTACACCCGTGACGGGTTAAATGACCAGCAAAGGGAATTGATAACATTCACATTTATTGCAACTTTGGGTGGTTGTGAAAATCAGTTAAGGGGTCACACTCAGGGCAATTTGAGCGTTGGCAATGATAAGCAAAAACTGGTGTCTGCAATAACTATTATATTGCCGTATATTGGTTTTCCAAGATTATTAAATGCGCTTGGCATCATTAATGAAATTTGTGATTAAGGGGTTAAACCCTTAATACTTAAATTCAAATGACTCTTCAATAGCCATCATGTTTCTTATTTCGGCAGTTGCATTGTCGAGGTAGAATACACCCATTTCAAGGTTGTTTTCTTCATAAACTGCCTTGATTTCAGGCATTGCTTCAAATGCTTTTGCAATTACTTCTTCATTTTTTTCAAGAACTGCTTCTCCGTAGTATCTTAGGAAGTGTTCTCCGTCCCATGCGGCAATTTCGGCATTAGGGTTGACTTCAAGTTGTTTGTAGACGTCTTTGTATGTTCCTATGGTAAACCAGATTTTATCGTCATGAAATACACGACCGCCCAATGGTCTTACTTTTGGTTTGTCGCCATCAACGGTTGCAAGGTAGAAAGTTTCTGCTTTTTCTAAAATTTCGTATACTTTTTCGATATTTGACATATTTTTTCACCTAAATTATAATTTTATTTCATTTTATATAACTTTTTGTTTGATAGTATTGAATGTTCTCATTGTCCAACCATACTATCTATAGTAAACAAAATAACATTCGATTTTTTAGTTATTGATACGCAATATGATATTATTCGTTATTTTTGATAAAATGTATTTTTATCTTTATAAAATATTTTTTAATCTATTTTTATTTTTCGAATGATTTTTTTAGTAATATGTTTCATAACAAAAGATTTATATAGATTTTGTTAAAAATATTAGTATGTGAACATTTTTTCACAACGATTTTAGAGGAGAAATTATGGATAATAAAAAAATAATTATCGCGATTTTGGCTATATTTATAGTTGTTTGTGCAGCTTCAACAGTCAGCGCAGGTTTATTTGATTTTTTAGGCGGTGACAACAGCACAAACAGTACTGATTTAAATGGTAAGGAAATTAATTTGGCTGCAGCGGCCAGTTTAAAAAATGTTTATGATGAAAAATTAATTCCGATGTTTGAGCAAAAGTATCCTGGAGTAAAGGTCACTCCAACTTACGCTTCAAGTGGAGATTTACAAACTCAAATTGAAAACGGTTTGGAAGCGGATGTTTTCATGTCTGCTGCTAACAAACAGATGAATGCTTTAGCTGAAAAAGGTTTAATTGACAACAGTACAAACGTACAATCTTTAGAAAACAAAGTTGTTTTAATCGTACCGGCTGATTCCAATTCAAATATTTCCTCATTCGATGATTTAAAAAATGTTAATGGAAACATTGCTATTGGAGATCCGGAATCCGTACCTGCTGGACAATATGCTCAAGAAGTAATGAACAATACAGGTATATGGAGTGATGTTGAATCCAAATTATCTTTAGGTACTGATGTAACTGCTGTATTAAACCAAGTTGCAGAAGGATCTGCTGATTGCGGTATCGTATATGCTACTGATGCTAAATCTAATGATAAAGTTAAAGTAGTTTGTGAAGCTCCTGAAGATGCTTTAAAAACTCCAGTTATTTATCCTGTAGCTGTTTTAAAAGATTCTAAAGATGCAGATGCTGCAAAAATATTCCTTGAATTCTTGCAATCTAAAGAAGCTCAAGATGTATTTGTAGATTATGGTTTTACTATTCACAAATAGTTTAACTTTCAATGCAATCATTCTTCGACTTTAAGTTGAAGATGATTTGCACATTTATTTTTTCTTGTCGTTCATTTAAATATCAGATTATTTAATATAATATTGTTAATAAATTTTATTTTTTGAATTATTTTTAAGGAAGTAAATACATGATGGATTGGTCACCTATTTTCATTTCAATGAAAACCGCAAGTTTGTCAATTTTAATAACCTTCTTTTTAGGTTTGATTGTAGCTTGGGGCATTGTCATGATAAAAAACGATACAACAAAAAGTGTACTTGACGGTATTTTCACACTGCCTCTTGTATTGCCTCCTACTGTAGTGGGATTCTTTTTATTGTATATTTTTGGTGTCAGGGGACCTATTGGTAAATTCTTTATAGATTTTTTCACCGTAAAGATTGCATTTTCATGGTGGGCAACCGTTATTGCTGCTGTCGTCATGTCTTTTCCTTTGATGTATCGTTCCGCTCGAAGTGCATTTGAACAGGTTGATTCCAACCTTTTGGATGCCGGCCGTACATTGGGGATGTCCGAGTGGAAAATTTTCTGGAAGGTCTTATTTGCAAACGCATTGCCTGGAATTATCGGTGGAGGAATTCTTGCTTACGCCCGTGGTTTAGGAGAATTCGGTGCTACAGCAATGCTTGCAGGTAATATTGCAGGACAAACCAGAACTCTTCCAATGGCAGTTTATTCTGAAGTGGCTGCAGGAAATATGGGAGATGCATTCAATTATGTAGTTGTCATTGTTATTATAGCATTCATAGCCATTTTTGTAATGGATTATGTTTCAATACGTAAGGAGAAGCAATGGAGATAATGGGGAAGGGTTATGAGCGACAAATCATTAAAAGTAAATATCCACAAGAAACTCAAGGAATTCGACTTGGATGTCGATTTTGAATTAAAAAATGGATGTCTGGGAATTCTTGGTCCTTCCGGTTGCGGTAAAAGTATGACATTAAAATCCATTGCCGGTATTGTAAATCCTGATAGTGGGGTTGTAAGTTTAACGACTGATGAAGAGTACGTTTATTATGATTCCTCTAAAAAAATTAATTTAAAACCCCAAAAAAGACATGTTGGTTATCTTTTTCAAAACTATGCGCTGTTTCCAAACATGACAGTTGAGGAGAATGTTGCAAGTGGGCTGCCTAAAAATCATGACGGCAAAATCGTTTCGGAAATGATCAGGCGTTTTCATCTGGAAGGATTGGAGAAAAGATATCCTCGACAATTGTCCGGTGGTCAACAGCAGAGAGTGGCCTTGGCACGTATTTTGGCTTATGGGCCTGATGTTTTACTTTTGGATGAACCTTTTAGCGCTATGGATACTGTATTAAAGGAACAGTTACGTATCCAACTGGTAAATTTACTTAAAATTTTTGACGGTTTTTCTGTTCTTGTTACTCACGACCGTGATGAGGCATTCCAGTTCTGTGATGAGCTTCTGATACTGGATGAGGGAAAAGTCATAGCGAAAGGAAAAACCCATGAGCTTTTTGAAAATCCTGGAAATGTGAGGGTTGCCAAGCTCACAGGCTGTAAAAACATTTCCAAAATCGAGAAAATCGATGATTATCATGTAATGGCTATTGACTGGAATCTTGAATTGGAAGTGGCTGAGAAAATCTCACCTAACATTACCCATATAGGAATAAGGGCACACGACTTTGGCCCTGCTGATAGGGATGACCTTAATGCATTTGATACTGTGGATGCAACAAAATTAGAGATGCCTTTTGAGTGGGAAATAACTCTGGCAAACGGTTTGTGGTGGAAAAAGGATAAGCAAATTCGGGATCACGAATTTAACATCCCTGATTATATAAAAATTGATCCCAATAATATAATATTGCTGGAAGACTAGCTAATACTTAAAGCAATCCTCCTGATGGTTGTCAATAACACCAATTGATTCCAGGTATGAATAGATTATTGTTGGTCCGACAAATTTCATTCCACGTTTTTTCAAATCTTTGGAGATATTTTTTGACAAGTCTGACTCAGTCAAGTATTCTGCTTTTATTATTTCACCGTCAGTAAATCCCCAGATATAGTTGTCAAAACTGCCGAATTCCTTTTGGATTTCAATAAAAATCTTGGCGTTGTTAATTGCGGAGGTTATTTTTCCCTTGTGGCGGATTATCCCCTCATTTTCCCTAAGTTCATTGATTTTTTCTTCACCATAACCTGCAACTTTAACGACATCAAAGTCATCGAAAGCCTTCTTGAAGTTTTCACGCTTTTTAAGGATGGTAATCCATGAAAGCCCTGCCTGAAATGATTCCAGAACTAGCATTTCAAATAGTTCCTTGTCGTCATGGGTTGGAACTCCCCATTCCTCATCATGGTATCTTATGTAGGTTTCATCGTCTCCTGCCCAATGGCATCTGTTAGTGTTCATGAAAATACTTATTATTAACTTAATTTAAATATATTTTTAATCTATTTTGGTTAAATTTTATTATGACAGTTGCGAAATCTAAGAGAATATTCTATTTTGATGCTTTAAGGGCATTAGCAATCATCTGTGTTATTGTTGTTCACGTTTATGCAGTCACCAGAGTCCATGTAATGGCCGATTATGCAGTTATTCCATCATTTGACTGGATATTTTCACAGTTCATAGGAAACTGCTTTAGAATTGGTGTTGATTTGTTTCTTATGTTAGCGGGAGCATTGTCATTGGGCAGAGTATGGACGATAAGGGAGTTTTTAGGTAAAAGAATTCCACGTATTGTTGGCCCTTTCCTTTTCTGGGGGATTGTGACAGGTGCTATTGCTGTAATAATATCGTATTATTTTGGATTTTCATTTATAAATAGTTTTGATATTAATTCAATATATGAGTTCTTTATGGGTGTTTTCTTTGCCACTTCAAGAGGTTATGATCCATACTGGTTCTTCTGGATGATTTTGGGAACTTACCTCATCATGCCGATATTCAACAAGTGGCTGTTGCATTCAGAGCTTGTGGAAGCAGAATACTTTCTGGTTTTCTGGCTTATAACTTGTCTGTATGATTATACATTAAATATGGCATTTCCAATTAAGCTGTCTTATTTCACATGCCCAATAGGTCTTGTAGTGGCAGGATATTACTTAAGACACACTGAAAGAAGGATTCTAAACAATCCTTACTTCGCATTGGCGCTGCTGATCATAACATCAGCGGTAACAGTCATACTTGCGACCTATCATTCAACTGCTTCTGAAATGTATGTATATAACAGGTATTCCATCCTCATGTGCATTGAAGTGATGGCTGTGTTCTTGCTGTTCAAGAATTTCAATAAGTTCAATATTAATTTAAATTTCAGTGAAAGATTGACCAAAATGGTTAAAATGTTTATTTTCATGATTGCTAAATATAGTTATGGCATTTATCTAATACAGGGATTGTTCCTTTGTATTTATAGGGACATCGTTCCATATTGTGGATACTGCAGTACTTTTATAGAAATGGTATTATTGATTCTCATAACTTCTATGATAATAATGTATGTTTTGGAAAAAGTGCCATATATCAATAAAGTAATTGGAGCAAAATGATTTTAGAGGAGATAATAATGACTAAATTAGGTATGGGAATGATGAGACTTCCATTGGTTGATGAAAACGACCAGACAAGCATTGACATGGAACAGGTAAACAAGATGGTGGACTTATATATGGATGCAGGATTCAACTGCTTTGACACAGCATTCGTTTATCATGAAGGAGTGGGTGAAGCAGCCTTCAGGGAATCCGTAGTTAAAAGATATCCAAGGGAATCATTCAAAATTTCAACAAAATTGCCATTGTTTGTAATAACTGAGGAATCACAGCTTGAGCCGTTGTTTGCACAACAGCTTGAAAACTGTGGTGTTGACTACTTTGACTATTATATGCTTCATAATGTAAGCGGATTTACAGAAAACGCTTGGAAAAACGTTGACTTATATTCATTCATCCAAAAGAAAAAAGAGGAAGGCTACATCAAGCACATTGGAATATCCACTCACGGAAATGCGGAATTTTTGGAGGAAATCCTATTTGAGCATCCTGAATTGGAATTCGTGTTGCTTCAAATCAACTACCTTGACTGGGACGATGAGGGAATTGACTCAAGAAAATGCTGGGAAGTTGCAAGGAAATACAACAAGAAAGTAATGATCATGGAACCTTATAAAGGAGGATTTTTGGCTGATGTGCCTCAAGAGGCAGAAAAACTCATGAAAGATTATAATCCTGACAGGTCAGTAGTTTCATGGGCAATGAGATTTGTAGCCAACATTGACGACGTATGCGTAGTGTATACAGGTGCAAGCACTCTTGAACAGCTTGAAAACAACATTGATGAGTTTAAAAATGCCGATCCGTTAAATGATGAGGAAATGGAAATTATAAAAGAGGTTTCAGACATCATCAACAGCAACATTACAGTTGACTGTACAAAATGCAGATACTGTGTTGATGCATGCGCTGAAGAGATTGACATTGCTAAGGTATTCGATTTGTATAACAAGCATAAGATGCTTGAAAAGGAGGACTGGACACAATTTGGAAATGCCTACCTCAACTATTCAAAGCTTCCTGATGTTGGAATCGCTTCTGACTGTATCGAATGTGAAGCATGCATTGAAGAGTGTCCACAATCAATCAATATCCCTGAAGTTTTAAAAGATGTTGCTAAAACATTTGAAACTGAAATTTACGGATTTGAAAATTAAGTTACTTTTAATAATAATTAAAGATATAATTATAAATAGTTAATTTATTGAAGGTTATAGACATGATACCGGGTATGAATAAAAAGCAAATGAAGCAGATGGAAAGACAGATGAAAAAGATGGGTATGAAAATGGAGGAACTCCACGGTGCTCAAGAAGTCATAATCCGTTTTGAAGATAAAGAATTAATCATTGATAATCCTAGTGTAAGTCTAATGAATGTTATGGGCCAGGAAACATACCAGATTGAAGGTAAGGCTCGTGAGGTTGAATTGGAATATGAAATTGAAATTCCTGATGAAGATGTTGAAATGGTAGCAAACAGTGCAGGGGTTTCTCAGGAAAAGGCAAGAGAAGCACTTGAAGAATGTAAAGGAGATCTTGCAGAAGCTATAATGAAATTAAATCAATGATAACATGACTTTGATTGCACACATTTCAGATTTACATGTCTCTAACATCTCTTTTGATGAAGAGATATTTATGGCTGCAGTGGCTGAAATAAACAATTTGCAGCCTGACATGATAATATTGACAGGGGACATTACAGATACTGGTTATTACAAGGAGTTTGAACAGGCAAAAAGATATTTGGAAATGTTTGAAGCTCCATTATTTGCCATTCCTGGAAATCATGATGCCCGTAACTTAGGATATCAGACTTTTGAAGAGTTGGTTGGTGAAAAAAGCTGGAAATTAACTATGGATGGTGATTTCACAGTCATCGGAATTGACAGCAGCTCTCCTGATGTCGATGGGGGTCATGTTGGAAGGCCTCAGCACATGTGGCTGGAACATCAGTTGGATGAGTGTGTAATTAATGAAAATTTTATTATTGTTGCTTTGCACCATCATGTAGTGCCTATTCCTCAAACTGGCCGTGAACGTAATGTTTTAAATGATGCTGGCGATATTTTAGACACTCTGATAACCCATGAGGTCGATTTGGTTTTATCCGGACACAAGCATGTTCCAAAGATTTGGAAACTGAATGACACATTGATTATAAATGCTGGTTCATTATGCTCCACAAAACTCAGGGGTAAAAATAAGAATTCCTATAATGTTTATAACATAACTGAAGATGAAATCGAGATTTTTCTAAATGAAGTAAAAGGCGAAAGGTTTTTATTTGGAAAATATCCAAGAAATAAATTATAAATTAAGTTTAAATATTGAATGAAATATATATAATATACTGAATTAAATTATTATTTTTAGGTGATATTATGAAAGTAGTTGTAGATGCTTCTAATGTGGCGTATCATGTTAAAAACGAAAATGGACAACCTCAAATGTCCAACATTCTTGCTGCTGTTAAAGCATTAGAGGAAAGTGAAGATGAATTTGTAATTATAGCTGATGCATCACTACGTCATGATATTGATGATAAAGAAAAATTTGCTAGATTGCTGGACAGTGATAATGTAGAGGAAGTTCCGGCAGGAAATGATGCCGATCATTTTATATTGGATATTGCAACTCGTGAAAAAGCAAAAATTTTATCAAATGATAAATTCAGAGATTATGCTGCTGAATTTAGGAATATTGCTTCAATGAGAATTCCATTCATTATTGACAATGGAAGACTAACATTCGGAAAACCGAAAAAACCTAAAAAGGATAAAAATATTCTTCAACACATTTGTGATGAAATCATTAAAGAATTAAACTTTAAAAAATGGGAAATCTACACAGGTAAGGAAGGTTTAGAGATTTCTCCATTGAATATTGCCAAACAGGCTATTATTCGTATTGATAATGAAACCAATGCGGAATCCAAACTGGAGAACATTTTTGCGAAAATTCCAATGTTCAATAAAATCGTAGAAATGGTTGATGATGTTGAAATTGCAGCTCCATATGTGATTTTTGTATTGGTGCATCCTAAAGATTATAAGCTTGCTGTAAAAAATGCAGGTAACATTTCAGTTACAGTTGCAGACAGATTAGGTTTGGAGAAAAAGCCTTTAATTGCAGTAAGAAATGATTTATTTACAAAACCTGGCACTTTTGAATTGAATATTCTGCTTGCAGATGAAGTGACCGAAACTGCTCCATATAACATTTTAGTACGTGTAAGCGAGCATGATGAAGTTTTCATTAAAAGAAATTCAAGAAATATTGCAAGCACTATAGCCGGAAGACTCGGATCTTGGAAGTTCCCGTTCGTGTCTGTAAAGCCGGATATGATTTTAGAAAGACCGGGACAATTTGAAATAGAATTGGAAAAAGGAGGGGACTTAGATGGCTAATTCATTAACTAAGTCTTTTATCAAGCTTACAACCAAACTTAATCCTATTGCGGTTGGAACAAAATTTTTTCCAACAAATTCTTTGGAAACTGAGTATGTAGAATTGTTCAATTATACTCAAACAATCCTGTTTGAACTTGAAAAAGCAGAAATTACTTCAGATACAATTTTGCAAAATCTTGTTCGTGATGTAGGGGCTGAAAACCTGCCAAAGGATTATACTTTTCATGAACTGAAACCTGCAGAAAATAAGATTGAAGAATATGCATTGGTTAGTAACATCATCATGGGAAGTGACCGTTATTTCTACATTGAACTTCCACATCCTTCTCGTTTAATTGATATTTTCGTTAAAATTATTCAAAACGAAAAAGGAGAGATTGTGGAAAAAACAGCAACAGAACTGGTTGCAAGAATGCTGAGTAAAAACGATGCAATTCGTGTTGCTATTGAGTTGATTGGAATCGGATTATCTGAAGGAATTCAGGTTATATCTGCTGTAGGAATGACTGGTGCAGCTTCAATTGAACGTGCTATTCACTATACTCAAAGTGTTGGAAGTTTTCCTGGAATTGCCTTCACTAAATTAGGTGGAGAGTATGCATTGGTGTTCGATGAACCTTTCCTTCTTAAGGAATCAAGGCCAGTGGATTTGGAAAATTATCTCTTCATCGATTTGATTGACTCAACCAAATTCATCAACAAAAACGGTAGAAACCAACTTGTTGAGTTGATGACAGGAATCAAGAATTTCATTGAAACCGAATGTGACGGTGAACTTGAAGGATACCGTGAAGGTGGGGATGACTTTATTGCAAGATTCCCATCAAAGGATTTGGCTATTCGTGCAGGACTTGATGCAGCATGGTTTGCTTTGGATAACGGTGCAAAAATCAGAGCAGGAATTGGAAGAAGCAGACGTGAAGCTGGTGAAAGAGCACAATTGGTTGATGATTTGGAAGCGACTTCTCCATTATCTTTAGTTGTTTTTGAATTGGCAAATGGATTATATGCTTATAATATTCCATCTGAATTCACCAGGACATTGATTAACCTGGTGGAAAATGAAAAGCCTAAGTTAATTGGAGTATTTGCATTCGTATTTATATTTGCATATATGCTGTCCATTTTAGGATTAGGTGCATTCAGTTTTATAGGTGTTATAATAGCATTAGGCTATGCATTTTTTGCTTAAAGATTGAAAGAGAAAAATTATGGCTAGAAAGAACGACAATAAGAGAGTTTTAAGATCAGGAAATGGTCGTAATAAGGCCTCCAATAGAAAGGTAAGGAGGAGAAGAAAAAATAACTTTAATGCTCGTCCAGCTATGCCTGTCTCTCAAAATCCAAGAAGAGCTAAGAAAAAAAGAAAAACTAGTGGTTTTGTTGTTTTAATCATGATTATTGCATTGGCAGCGTTTGTAATAGGTGCTGGAATTGGAGTGTCATTAAGTTTTGATGATGGTAATGATGATGGACCTCATTTTGAAAATGTTACCCGGGAAATGACAACAGGATTAAATAATACTAGTCAGGTAATTTATGATAAAGAAGTTGATAGTATTGACTTTAATGAAAATATAACTTCTCAGTTAAGTAATAATTATTCTAATGTAAATAACTGATTTTTTGTGATTTTTATGAGTTTTATTAAAGAGCTTGATGGAGGATTTTCTGTAATAGAAAATCTTAAGGTGTCAGGCGCTCGTGAAGGTAAATATGGTGTCAGCATAATTGTTTCACCAAACAGTGCTGCTTCAGCTGTATTTACATCAAATAAAGTTGTTGCAGCGCCTGTTAAGTATACAAAAAATGTTCTTAAGAAAGGAATTATTTCTGCTGTTTTTGTAAATAGTGGTAATGCAAATTGTTTTACAGGTCAACAGGGAATTAAGGACTGTGAAACCCTAGTGGAACTTGTTGCTAAAGATTTAAAATTGCCAAAAGATGAGATTGCCATTTCATCCACAGGTGTTATAGGCCGTGAAATGCCAATAGATATCATTTCAAAAGTTGCATATGAATCTTTATCTTCTTTGGGTGATAAACCTGAAAATTCTCTTGCGGCCGCTAAGGCCATCATGACTACTGATACATTTCCAAAGGAATGTGCTGTTGAAGTGACCTTGACAACTGGTGAAAAAGTTAAGATTGCAGGAATCACCAAGGGCAGCGGTATGATTGCCCCTAATATGGGAACAATGCTGTCATTCATTGTAACCGATGCGGTTATTCCTGCAGATGAAATCAATAAGGCATTGAAAAAAGCAGCCGATATCAGTTTCAACATGATTGTTGTCGATGGTGATGAAAGTACAAATGACACATGCCTGATGATGGCAAACGGTGCATCCGGAATTGAAGTTGCTAGGGATGGTGAACTTGATTCCAATTTCCAGGAAGCATTAAATTACATTTGCATTGATTTGGCCAAAAAGATGGCGCGTGACGGTGAAGGTGCCACCAAATTCATTGAAGCCAATGTGTATGGTGCTAAAAATGATGAGGATGCACGTCTTGCAGCAAAATCAATCATTTCTTCAAGTTTGTTTAAATCTGCAGTATTTGGCGGGGATCCAAACTGGGGAAGAATAGTCTCAGCAATTGGTTACTCAGGTTGTGAACTGGATCCGGATATTGTCACAATTTCAATTGCAGATGATGTGGATGATGTTGATTTGGTTAAAAAAGGTGAAATATTGGCCTTTGACGACACACCTTATCTTGAAAGAGCTGAAAAGATAATGCAGTCAAAAAATGTCACAGTAAATATTGACATGTATTTGGGTGACGGTGAAGCTACCGCTTGGGGCTGTGATTTAACATATGATTATGTGAAAATCAATGCAGAATACACTACTTAAAGAAAAGTTTTAAATATATTAAAAACAAATATTTTTATGTTATAGATTTAATTCTAATTTTGTAATGATAAATTTTAAGGAGGGAAGGACATGGCTAAAGTTAAAGGTACTAACAGAAGAACCAGACAAAAAAGAAGTTATACTAAACCTGGTAGTAAAAGAGGAAGAGGAGTTAAACAAACTTGGAAAAAATAATCCTCTTATAACTTTTTTTTCTTATTTTTAACTATTTTTGATTGTTATTTACATTCTTTCACATTGATAAATATTATATACTATTTTTTTAAGATTATTATTTAGGTGATAATAATGATGATGCCAGAAAATGGACACAGAGCACATGGATTTTCCAGTGCATTCTTTTTAGATTCCGATGAAATAATTCAAGAATTGGAGTTGGCTGGTGATGAAACATTTATGGACGCTGGCTGCGGTGATGGTCACAATGCAATCAAAATCCTTGAAGACTACAATCATAAAGGGTTAGTATATGCAGTGGATATCTATAACGCATCAATTGAGGATATGGAAACATATAAATCAGAAAATAACATTGAAAACTTGATTAATATTGAGGCAGATATTACCGAAGGTATTCCTGGGGTGGATGATGAATCAATAGATGTAGTTTTAATGGTCAATGTTTTCCATGGATTTAAAGCGTCAAGAAAAATGGATGAGGCTGTCGATGAACTTTCAAGAATAATTAAAAAAGATGGTAAAATTGCGATAATGGATTATAAAGCATGGGATGTTCCAAATGGACCTCCTACACAAGTCAGATCTTCTCCTGAAGATTTGGAAAAATTATTCAATGACCATGGTCTTAAAAAGATTTATTTGAATGAGGAAATCGGTGAAGATATTCCTGAAGGTAAATCTCATTTTTTAATCATGTTTTCAAAGGAATAATTTTTAGATTTGAGAGTCTTACTCTCAACTACTTTTTTTTTGAAAATTTTATATAGTATTTTTTTTAAAAATGTTAATGATGGAACAGTGATTATAGACTATTTGGTTCCAAAATTAATTTAAGGAGTAATGTTGATGATTTTTGCAGCAATTTTGGCAGGTGGGATAGGTTCAAGAATGGGAGATACTGACACTCCAAAACAGTTCCTGACATTAGGAAACAAGCCTGTTATTATTCATACAATTGAAAAATTTGTAATTAATGATGATATTGATAAGACCATTGTATTGATTCCAAAAAACTTCATAAACCACACTATTAATTTAATCAATGAATTCATTGGTGAAAATGATGACATAATTGTCATTGAAGGTGGGCAAACCAGAAATGACACCTTGCTGAACAGTATAAAATATATTGATGAGAATTTTGGAATTGATGAGGATTCTATTATTCTTACACATGACTCTGTACGTCCATTCGTTACCCATAGGATTATTGAGGACAATATAGATGCTGCAAGAAAATATGGAGCATGTGACACCGTTGTTCCGGCCACAGACACTATCGTTGAAAGTGTCAATGGTGAGACCATTGAAAGTATCCCTGTGAGGGATTATTATTACCAAGGCCAAACTCCACAGAGCTTCAATATAAAGAAACTTTTCAATTTAATCAACAGTTTAACAGAAGCTGAAACCAATATACTGACAGATGCATGTAAAATCTTCACACTTAAAGATGAAGATGTACATCTGGTTGATGGTGAAGTGACAAATATCAAGATTACTTATCCATATGATTTAAAATTAGCAAATACAATACTTGAGGATAAAAATGATTAACATTGTCTACAGACTCAAATCACCAAAGTTCTTTGAAGAGGCTATTGATGAAATAGAACTGGATGGTGTGGTTGTAAGGCCAACCTACCTTTCAATCTGTCAGGCTGATCAAAGATACTATCAGGGTTCAAGGCCAGGGGATGTTCTGGAAAAGAAATTGCCTATGGCATTGATTCATGAAGGAATCGGAGAGGTTGTTTATGATAATACCGGAGAGTTTGACTCCGGTGACAATGTAGTGATGATACCGAACACTCCCGGTGGTGAGGATGTCTGCAGGGCGAATTATTCATATAAATCCAAATTCAGAGGAAGCGGTTTTGACGGATTCACCTCAGATTTGGTTAAACTCGATGCAAGTCGTGTTGTAAAGATTCCTGATGATTTCAATCCTAATGTTGCAGTATTTATAGAACTGATTAGTGTAGCATTTCAGGGAATTTCCAAGTTTGGTGAACTTGCCATAACTCCAAAGGATACATTGGGAGTGTGGGGTGATGGAAATTTAGGTTTTATCACTGCACTATTTTTAAAGAATAAATTTCCGGATTCAAAAATTGTTGTTTTTGGAAAGCACCTTGAAAACTTGAATCTCTTCTCCTTTGCTGATGAGATATATCAGATACATAACGTCCCAAAGGATTTGGCTATTGATCATGCCTTTGAATGTGTAGGTTCAAGCGCTTCCCAGTCTGCAATTGAACAGATTATCGATCTGATTAATCCACAGGGTACAGTAAACCTATTTGGTGTAAGTGAGTATCCTATACCTATAAATACTCGAATGGTTTTGGAAAAGGGATTGACCATTCAGGGAAATAGCCGGTCTGAAAGGGAAGACTTTGTTGGAGTTGTTGAAACTCTCAAGCAAAATCCTCAACTTTTTGAATATCTCGAAAAGCTCGTTACAAACATATGTGAAATAAAAACTCTAGATGACTTGAGACAGGCTTTTGACATGGATCATAATTCCCACTTCGGAAAAACCATTTTGAAATGGAACAAATAATTACAGGTAATTTTCATTAATTATTCGTAATGTTTCCATTCTAAAGTAATGCCTGTCCTTTTTTGCACAGTTTACGGGAAGCATATGTAGGATTTGGATGTCCTCATGGTCAAGACTAATGTTTTTTCTGGTCTTATGTTTGATGTGGTTGAGAATCATATGGCAAGGGTCTTGATGTGAACAGGCAATTCTGATTTTAAAATCTGCATCTGACTTAATTGGACACTCTTTCACTAACAGTCTGCTATTTTTTGGGCATAATACATAAATTGAAATAGGTTTTTGAAGTTTTTCATAAAGGTTTTCAGCAATTTCAATGTATTTCACAAGTTCGGCTACATCAACATCTTCATATTGGATTTCAAAATCAATAAATTCCCCATCTTCAGTCATGAAAATGTCTCTTCTTGGAGTTGCATTTCCATCTAGTTTTTTCAGATGTTCTGGAGTCAGGAATGCGATTTTTCTTGAGTCATTAAATGTTTCTTGAAACATTTTGGCATAGGCTTTTAAATTAATTTCATTCATTTTTTAACCTCATAAATTTTTATTTGCATTCCAATATTATTTTTCATTGCTTATAAATGGTTAAGTTATAAATAAAGATAATTTACAAGCATAAAATCAATTTTAATCACCAATAACAATTTTTCATTTTTCTACAATCTGTAATTTCTGATGTTTTTGATGATTTCTTTGAAGAGTTCATTGATTAGGATAACTTATTTAATTGTAGTAGGCCAATAGTTAATTGGTGATGGTGTGGACTATGAATCGATAATCCTGGAAAAATTTCCCAACTGTAATGTTGAAGTTATCCAACCGGGATTTTTAGATATTGAAAAGCTTAAGGAATATATCACTGATGACATTATCATATATAAGCCTCACAATATTCTTGTTTACAAAAATTTAATAAGATTTCTGGTAAATATTGGTGAAAAGGGTAAAATCTACTATTTGGAAGGATTTTCAGATGATGACTTGAAGGTTATTCACACAGGCATTTTGAAATTCGCATATGGAAGGGACACCACTGTTAACCTATTCAAGAATGCCGACCCGGACAGGGAAATTTTAGAGTTATAGATTGAAGAATTCGTCACAATACTCGCAGTAATAGTTTGACTCAATCGAACAGCAATTTCCTATAATTACAGTGTTGTTCAGGGATTCCTCGGCAAGTTCATCGCCGGGTTCTCCATGAAACACTTTGACTAATTTTCTGTTACAGTATGGACATTTCATTATTCTAATATATGATGAACCCTAAATAATAATGTAGGTGTTAATTATGATGATTAATCTTGGAGCTGAATTTGGCTCTCATTTGGAATCCGGTGATGATGCAACCGAATTAATCGGTATTTTAAACAAAATCCCTAAGGATGATTTCATAATCGATTTCAAAGAGGTCCTATTTGTTACAATGAACTTTGCACAGGCATATTATACTGCAAAATATGAATCCGATAAGAGAATATCAGAGATAAACCTGTCTGAGGAAGTTAGTGTAGTTATGGGTGCGGCTGATGAGGCATGCAATCCTTAATTATTTTTTTATTTTAATTTTTAATATTTTTTGAAAATTTTAGTGTTTTTTCATTTAATTTTTCAATCAGATTTATCTTAAAAATGCGAGAATACCTCGACTTCTGTAAGTCTGGGATGAATCGCAAATTGGGTGTACTTTTGTTAACTATCTGATTTAAATAGTTATTTTTTTAAATAAGCTTATTTTATAATAACTGATGTGTATTAATATTCAGTATAAACTTTTTTTGTGATTGTTTTCCTTATTATAATTATTTTTTTTATATGGAATTTTTTTTTATTATCATTTGCTCTCTTACTGTTTCTTTATATATGTATGAGGTTGTTAATTTAATATTAGTGAGTCTTTAATTTGTGTATGTTTGAGATTAAAGAATC